>NZ_QSBK01000004.1:719-130009 GCF_003465685.1 Collinsella sp. AF04-24 | reverse complement strand
CCGCCTCGCGGTGACATCGTTTTTATGTCAACCTTGGTCTAACAGAGCCTTTCAAAAAGCCTACTCAGAGGAGGAACCATGCTTGAGGGTACGTATGTGGTTTCGGCCCAGACGCCGGTGGGGAGTAGACGCGGCGAGGTGACGTTTTCACATGGGGTGAACGGCGCGCTCAGGGCAGTACTAAACGTCAGGGGTCTCAATATCGCTCTCTCGAGTGCCCGTGCTGAGGGCGATTTCTTTGAGCTCTTGGGTACTATCTCCCACGTCTTGATGGGCAAGGCGCCCTTTACATGCACGGGGTCGGTCGAGGGTGATCGACTCACTGCTACCGCGCGGTCGGGTTCCGTTTCGATCTCGCTGAGCGGTATGCGTAAAGAGCCTTCGGGGCGCACCGCATAAAGTTTGCGCAGGTAAACATCGGTATTTGACTTTATAAAATAGTTCAGAGCGCTATCATTTGTCGTTACGAGTTGGTTAACCCCGGTAAACGGTTAACCGCGTCTAACGAAAGGATGAGCGCGTGAAGCTCGATACACTCGAGATTGGAAAGGACGCCGTTGTCGCATCGGTGACATCCGACGACCAGGCGCTCCGTCAGCATATTTTGGACATGGGCCTGACGCCGGGCACCGAAGTCACCATGATGAAGTACGCCCCCATGGGCGACCCGCTCGAGATTCGCCTGCGTGGCTACGAGTTGACGCTGCGCAAGGACGATGCCGCTCGCATCGAGCTCGTGGGTATTCACGACACCGATACAGGTCCGCGCGCTAACGCCGCAATCGGCACGACGGAGCATCCGGCCCTGGGCGAGGGGACGTATTCGCCCCGTGCGGCAAAAACGGCCGTGCCCGAGGGCGCACCGCTGCACTTTGCCCTCGCTGGCAACCAAAACTGCGGCAAGACCACGTTATTCAACCAGCTGACGGGCTCCAACCAGCACGTCGGTAACTTTCCCGGCGTGACTGTCGACCGCAAAGATGGCACCATCCGTAACCACCCCGAGGCAAGCGTTACCGACCTGCCTGGCATTTACTCCCTGTCGCCGTACACAGGCGAAGAGGTCGTGAGCCGTCAGTTCATCCTCGACGAGCGCCCGGACGCCATCATCGACATCATTGACGCCACCAACATTGAGCGTAACCTGTACCTGACACTGCAGCTCATGGAGCTTGACCGTCCCATGGTCATCGCGCTCAACATGATGGACGAGGTGACCGCCAACGGCGGCGCCGTAGACGTCAACTTGCTCGAGAGCCTGATGGGCGTGCCTGTTGTCCCCATTAGCGCTGCCCGCAACGAGGGCATCGGCGAGCTGGTGGACCACGCCCTGCACGTGGCACGGTTCCGCGAGCGTCCTGGTCGCCTGGACTTTTGCGCGCCCGACGGTCCGGACGGCGGTGCGCTGCATCGCTGCATCCACGGTATTGCTAACCTGATCGAGGACCATGCCGTGACGGCGCACATCCCGGTGCGCTTTGCGGCGACTAAGCTGGTCGAGGGCGATGAGCTGGTAACCGAGGCGCTTCACCTGGATCGCAATGAGCTCGACGCTATCGAGCACATCATTACCCAGATGGAGGGCGAGGCCGGCACCGACCGCCTATCTGCGTTGGCCGATATGCGTTTTAGCTTTATCGGCGACGTGTGCGGGCGTTGCGTCGTCAAGCCGCACGAAAGCCGCGAGCACGTGCGCTCCGTCAAGATTGACCGCATCCTGACAGGTCGTTACACAGCCATTCCGGCGTTTCTGGTGATCATGGGCCTCGTCTTTTGGCTGACGTTTGGCGTGATCGGCGCGGCGTTGCAGGGCCTCATGGAGGACGGCATCGCTGCCGTCATCGCATCGGCTGATGCGGGTCTCAAGGCGTTCGGCACCAATGACGTAGTGCGCTCGCTAGCTGTCGACGGCGTGCTCACGGGCGTGGGCAGCGTGTTGACCTTTCTGCCGATCATCGTCGTACTTTTCTTGTTCCTCTCCATTCTGGAAGACTCGGGCTACATGGCGCGCGTGGCCTTTGTCATGGATAAGGTATTGCGCCGCTTTGGTCTGTCGGGCCGCAGCTTTGTGCCCATGCTCGTCGGTTTTGGCTGTACCGTGCCGGCCATCATGTCGACCCGCACACTCCCGTCCGAGCACGACCGCAAGATGACCGTTATGCTCACACCGTTCATGAGCTGTTCGGCCAAGCTGCCGGTCTACGGCCTTCTGTGCGGGGCGTTTTTCCCGCAGGCGACGGTTCCCGCCATGGTCTCGCTCTATCTGATCGGCATTGTGGTCGGCTGCATCGCGGCTCTGGTGCTCAACCGCACGGCATTTAAGGGCGACCCCGTGCCGTTTATCATGGAGCTCCCCAACTATCGCTTGCCGAGCGTTAAGACGACGGTGATGCTGGCATGGGATAAGGCCAAGGACTTCATCACCAAGGCCTTTACCATTATCTTTGCCGCTACGGTGGTCATCTGGTTCCTCCAGACGTTCGACATCCGCTTTAATGTGGTCGCCGATCAGTCGCAAAGTCTGCTTGCGGGCCTTGGTAGCATCATCGCGCCGGTGCTGGCGCCGCTCGGCTTTGGCGACTGGCGTGCATCGACGGCGCTCGTCACCGGACTTATCGCCAAGGAGAGTGTCATCTCGACCCTCACGGTGCTTTTGGGTGCAACGTCGCCCGCGGCACTGTCGACCATGTTTTCGCCGTTTACCGCTTACGTGTTCCTGGTCTTTACGCTGCTGTACCCGCCCTGCGTAGCGGCAATCGGCGCCGTTAAGAGCGAGCTGGGCGCGCGCTATGCCGTTGCCGTGTTCGCGTTTCAGGTGACGGTCGCCTGGATCGTGGCGTTTGTCGTGCATTCGGCGGGCATATTGCTGGGGTTGGCTTAGCTATTTATTGACGGCGCAACCCCTGTGTATTGAGTTGATTGCGGCCCCGCATCTGTTGCTGACGGATGCGGGGCCGTTGCTATATAATCGCCCACCGCTCAAGACAATCGGAGAGGTTTCCTACATGACTCAGACAAGGCAAGATGGCATCTCACTCAAGCAGTGGCTCCCGCTTATCGGGCTCGCCTGCTGCGCGTTCGTATTCAACACGTCGGAGTTCATGCCCATTGGCCTGTTGACCGACATTGCCGCGTCGTTCTCGCTTACCGAGTCCCAAGCCGGCATCATGATCTCGGTCTATGCTTGGGGCGTCATGCTGCTGTCGTTGCCGCTTATGGTGTTCGCTTCGCGCTTTGAGTTCAAGCGCATGCTGCTCGGCGTGCTCGCCGTGTTTTCTCTGGGTCAGTTCCTGTCCGCTGTGGCACCGACATATCCCATCCTGGTCTGTGCGCGCCTGGTGGTCGCTTGCGCACATGCCGTGTTCTGGTCGGTCGCCTCTATCATGGCCTCGCGCCTGGTCGACGCCCGCCACGGGGCGCTCGCCATCAGCATGATCGCCACGGGCTCGTCCATCGCGCAGATCTTTGGCCTGCCGATCGGCCGCGCCATCGGCCTGGCCGTGGGCTGGCGCATGACGTTTGCCGTGGTCGGGGCCCTCTCGGCTGTCGCGGTTGTCTACCAGGCTGCGGTGTTCCCGGCTATGCCGGTGGGTGAGCGCTTTACGCTCAAACAACTTCCCGAGCTGCTCAAGAACCCGTTCCTCATCGCGCTTTATGCGGTCACGGTCTTTATGGCGACCGGCTATTATGCGGGTTACAGCTATATCGAGCCGTTCCTGGCACAGGTCGCGCACGTCGACGCGGGCGCCATCACTATGACGCTGACGGCGTTCGGCTGCTCTGGTCTGCTCGGAAGCTGGCTGTTTGGCCGCCTGTTCGATGGGCACCGGTTCCCGTTTCTCGCGATTACGCTCTCCGGCGTCCCGGTGGCCCTGCTGCTCATGGGTCCGGTTGCACCGTCGCTCGTCGCCGTTCTCGCTGTTTGCGCGCTATGGGGCTGCTGCTCCACGGCCTTTAACGTGGCGTTTCAGGCCGAGCTCATCAAGTACACGCCGGCAGACTCGTCGGCCGTCGCCATGTCGATCTTCTCGGGCCTGTTCAATCTGGGTATCGGCACGGGCACCGCAATCGGTGGCGCCGTGGTTTCGGGTCCCGGTATCGCTTGGATTGGCTTCGCGGGCGGGGCGATTACCGTCGTGGGCGTCATCCTCGCCATCACGGTAATGTTTCCGGCCATACGCCGCATGTGACAAAGGGACAGTCCCTTTGTCACATGCGGGCTTTTTTAGCTGCCCCATGTCCTGAATTGAGCTGCTTGCCACGAAATGGGCCTATCTACTAGTTTTTAGTGTTTACCCTCGACCACGTTGGGAAGTACGAAATTAAAACTGCAGGTAGAAAGCTTGTCGGTTTTACAAAAACGCGGGCGTGGTCGACCCGTGCGGGTCAAACGTAGTAGATGGGCCGCTTTCGTGGCGCGGCATAATCGAATGTGACAAAGGGACAGTCCCTTTGTCACATTCGGCATACAATGGGTGGCGTTGCGTGAAAGATTGTCGGGAGGTTGCTATGTGGGCATACGAGACGACGTTCTATCAAATCTATCCGCTGGGCTTTTGCGGGGCTCCGCGCGAAAACGCCGCGCCTGTTGCCGAGGATGAGCTCTTCCAAGCTGCCGGTACCGCGCCTAATCCCGATGCCCCCATCATGAAAATCGCCCAATGGGCCGATTACCTGCAGGAGTTCGGTATCGGTGCCGTGTTGATCAACCCTCCGCTTGAGTCCGATAGCCATGGCTACGATACGCGCAGCCTGCGCCATATCGACCGCCGCCTGGGTGGAGATGCCGATTTTGCCGCCGTATGCGAGACACTGCACGCCCATGGCATCCGCGTGGTGCTCGATGCGGTCTTCAACCATGTGGGCCGTGGCTTTTGGGCCTTCCGCGATGTGCAGGAGCGCAAGTGGGATTCGCCCTACAAGGACTGGTTCCACATTAGCTTTGACGGCGAATCCTGCTATGGCGACGGCTTTTGGTACGAGGGCTGGGAGGGCCATTTTGAGCTCGTGAAGCTCAACCTGCAAAATCCTGCCGTAGTCGATTACCTGCTCGAGTCTGTGCGCCGTTGGGCCGATAACTTTGGCATCGACGGCCTGCGCCTGGACGTCGCCTACATGCTCGACCGCGACTTTATGCGCCGCCTGCACTCCTTTACCCGCGAGCTCAAGCCCGACTTTGTACTGATCGGCGAGACGCTCCACGGCGACTACAATCAGATCGTCAACGACGAGATGCTCGACTCCTGCACCAACTACGAGTGCTACAAGGGCCTGTATTCCAGCTTTAACTCAGTCAATATGTTCGAGATCGCCCATTCGCTGCATCGCCAGTTTGGCGGCGACCCGTGGTGCATCTACCGCGGTAAACACCTGCTGAGCTTTGTCGACAACCACGACGTACCGCGCCTGGCGAGCATTCTCACCGACAAGCGCTGTCTGCGTCCCGCCTATGCCATGCTGCTTGGTATGCCGGGCATTCCGTGCGTCTACTATGGCAGCGAGTGGGGGATTGCCGGCGAAAAGGGCGGACCCGATGGCGACTGGGCGCTGCGACCCGCACTCGACGAGCCCGCGCCTAACGAGCTGACAGGCTTTATTGCGCAGCTTGCACACCTGCGCTCGACAAACGATGCGGCGGCACGCGCTCTCAACTACGGCGCGTACCGTAACGTGGTGATTCAAAACAAGCAGCTGCTGTTCGAGCGTGCCTGCGACGACGCCACGGTGCTCGTGGCGGTGAATGCCGTGGACGAGACCTATTCCTTTACAGCCGGCGAGCTCAACGGGTCCTTTGTCGACCTGCTTGTCGACGACGCGCCCACGGTCGAGCTGGCGGGCACGCTTGAGCTTGCGCCCTATGAGGTGCGTTATCTGCTGAGGGTCTAGCCCATGCCTGCGTCTGACGAGGACTATCAACATATTGAGCATGGGTTTGAGCCCGTGTTCGACCGGCACTCGCGCGTTTTGGTGCTCGGGTCGTTCCCCTCGGTGCTTTCGCGCGCCAATGCCTTTTACTATGGCAACCCTCAGAACCGCTTTTGGCGCGTGATAGCGGCATGCCTCGGTGCGCCTGTGCCACCCAATGAGGGCGATCCTTTGGCGGACGGTACGCCGGCGACACTCGACGCCTCGATTGCCGCCAAGCGATTCATGCTCCTCGACGGCGGCGTAGCCCTGTGGGATGTGATCGAGAGCTGCGATATCAAGGGCTCGAGTGACGCCAGCATCAAAAACGTTGTGCCGGCTCGCGTTGAGCTTATCACGAGCAACGCGTCCATTGAGCAAGTGATATGCAACGGCGGTACGGCGGGGCACCTCTACAAGCGCTATCTGCAGGAGCGGACGTGCCTGCCCGCTGTCGTATTGCCGTCAACAAGTCCCGCTAACGCGGCATGGCGCCTGGAGCGCCTTGTTGAGCGCTGGCGCGAGGCCGTTGACTGGGCGGCACTGTAATTTAGATATTTGGCTGAGCACGGGTGCCGAGGCGTTTGATGGTGGCATGCCAAATTGGCGCGGGCAGCGCGGGCTTGGCGCGCACCATACCGTCGGTATCGACGCTACCGGCATTGCCGCCGCCAAGCAGCTGCGCATGCTCAATGGAGCAGCCCATGCGCATAGCGCCCACAAGCTTATCTATCGCTTCCGAAAACGGTCGCCGCAAGAGGCCCATACGCGGGGAGTGGCGAAGCGCCGCAATACCGCTGCCGGCACAGACGACAACGCCGCCACACCACAATTGGTCATGGCGCTCACATGCCTTGTGCAGACGAACGGCGGTCCCGCGCGCCTGTTTAGTGCCCTCTTGTGCGGCTCGAATCGCGGCATAGACGCGCGTTCCCGTACCACCAAAGCGCTCAAGCGCCTGCTCGATAGCTGTCAACGTCTCATCGTCAGCCACATCTTCAATGGCCAGCACGATGCCATCGGCAACGCTGCCGGTATTATCCGCTTCCAAATCGATCGGGCGGGGGAGCGTGGTGCCAGAAAGCTGAGCATAGGCCGCGATGGCATCCTGCAGGTCCCAGAGCAAAAACTCAAGATCGGCGCTATCGGGAATGCTGATATACGCAATGGTTCGCAACGTTTTTGGCTTATTGGCCTGCTGGTTCGCCTCCATACCATCTCCTTTCCGGTTCGTTTCCGTTTAGGTTACACCGTCTGGCGGCGCGCGGGCGCGCTATCCTAGTGCAACCCTTACGAAAGGAACGCCATGCGCCTGCCCATGAATACCTCGCTTGCCACGCTCAAGCCCTCCGGCATCCGTCGGATTAACGCGCTCGCTGCCCAGCACCCAGGATGCATTGCGCTCGCGCTCGGCGAGCCCGATTTTCCTACACCCGATGTGATTAGCGCCGAGGTGACCGCCGCGCTGGGCCGCGGCGACACGCATTATCCGCCCAACAACGGTCGCCCCGCCCTGCGCGAGGCGCTGTCTGCCTACATGGGGGACGCGGGCCTTGCGTTTTCGGCCGACGAGGTCATCCTGACCGACGGCGCGACCGAGGCCCTGTCGGCAACATTCATGGCTATGCTCAACCCCGGCGACGAGGTCATCATTCCCACGCCGGCCTTTGGCCTGTACGAGAGCATCGTCGTGGCCAACCACGCCAAGGCGGTCTTCTTGGATACGGAGCCTGCGCAATTCCAGATTGACGAGGATGCGCTTCGCGCCTGTGTGACCCCGGCGACCAAGGCCGTCGTTATCTGCTCGCCCAACAATCCCACGGGCTGCATTCTCAACGCGGCCTCACTCGATGCCGTGGCGCGCGTGGCAGAGCGGGCGGGTATCTACGTGATCTGCGACGACGTGTACAACCGTCTGGTCTATGCGGATGGCTACGAGCGCTTTGCCCAGCGCCACCCGGAGCTGCGCGAGCAGACGGTCGTCATCGAGAGCTTCTCCAAGCCCTGGGCCATGACCGGCTGGCGCTTGGGCTGGCTCGCCGCTACAACCCCCGTCATCGCCGAGATCGCAAAGGCCCACCAATACCTAGTATCGAGCGCCGTCTCCTTCGAGATGGACGCCGCCCGCACGGCACTCACCGTGGACCCAACCCCCATGCTCGAAGTCTACCGAGCCCGCCGCGAACGCGTGCTCGCAGCCTTGGCCGACATGGGCCTCGACGTAATAGAACCAGCGGGCGCCTTCTACGCCTTCCCGAGCATCAAGAAATTCGGCATGACGAGCGAGGAGTTCTGCATCAAAGCCATCAAAGAAGCAGGCGTCGCCCTAGTCCCCGGAGACTGCTTCAACTGCGAAGGCCACATCCGCCTCAGCTACTGCGTAAGTGACGAAAACCTGGACGAAGGCCTCCATCGCCTGTCAACCTTCCTTACAACCCTGTAGCCCAGAGGGACCCACCCCATCAGCCCACCGACTTAAGGCTTATGAGTGGGGGCGTCAGCCAACGGAAAACCGGGCTGCCCATAGTTGACGTAGGTCGCGCCGCCAGAGGCCAGGCGCAAACTTTTCGTAGATTCCGCACGAGCCGAAGAGCACTAAATGTGCTCTTCGTGCGAGCCCAGGACCTGACCGAGCGAAAAGTTTGCGCCTGGCCTCTGGCGGCGCGACCGAGATGGTGGAATTGTGTGCAGCCAGGGTTTCCGTTGACCGACGCCGGGGTCCCCGCCATAATACTTTCGGTTCACGCACGAATCCGCTGCCAGAGACAGCCGGTGCAAACGGGCATCGCCCGCGAGCTTAATGGGATATCCCGCCAGCCGAGGTGGTCGAGTAGATATGTCTTCTCGCCCCCGTCGCTCATGCAGCGCGGGGGCTTTCTTTTTGGACATGCCCCCGTCACGTCCTTGTGGCGGACCGTGCCCGGAAAGAATTCGAGGAGGTGTAATTTATGCCCCAGCAGTACAAAATCGACAAGGTTGCAGAGATCGAGTCCCGTATCGCCGAGAACGCCGGTCTGTTCGTCGTCAACTACAACGGTCTGACGGTTAAGCAGGCTCAGGAGCTGCGTCATCAGCTTCGCGAGTGCGGCGCCGAGATGAAGGTCTACAAGAACAACCTGGTCAAGATCGCTCTCAAGAACCAGGAGCAGCCCGAGATCGACGAGATCCTCGCCGGCCCCGTCGCTTATGTGTTCTACGAGACCGAGCCGGTCGAGGCCGCTAAGGCCCTTAAGGACTTCTCCGCTAAGTCCAAGGGCGTCCTTGAGATCAAGGGCGGTATCTCCGACGGCAAGGCCGTTTCCGCTGATGATGTTAAGGCTATCGCCGAGCTGCCCACCAAGGATCAGCTTCTCGGCCAGATCGCCGGCCTCATCTCCGGTTTCGCTCGCGACATCGCTGTCTGCGTCAACGGCGTTTCCTCTGGTCTCGCTCGTTCGATCCAGCAGGTCTCCGAGCAGAAGGCAGCCTAGTCGCTGTTTTCACCCGCGGCGGCAACGCCGCACCCCTGGCGCATTCGCGCCGTGTTTTAACTGATCTCCGTGCATCCGCACGGAAACCGAAAGGACTTAGAAATGGCTAAGCTTACCACCGATGAGATCATCGATGCTCTTAAGGAAATGACCCTTCTCGAGGCTTCCGAGCTCGTTAAGGCTATCGAGGACACCTTCGGCGTTTCCGCCGCTGCTCCTGCCGCTGTTGTCGCCGCTCCCGCTGCTGGCGCTGCTGAGGCCGAGGAGAAGACCGAGTTTGACGTCGTGCTCGAGGGCTTCGGCGACAACAAGATCCAGGTCATCAAGGCCGTCCGTGAGCTCACCAACCTTGGCCTGAAGGAGGCCAAGGAGGTCGTCGAGGGCGCTCCCAAGGCTGTTCTCGAGGGTGCCAAGAAGGAGGACGCCGAGGCTGCCAAGGAGAAGCTCGAGGCTGCTGGCGCTGCTGTCACCCTCAAGTAATCAGGCTTTCTCGCCAGATTTCTTTGCAGACGGGGTTCGCATTGCGAGCCCCGTCTTTTTTGTTTTTCGGTCCCTCGGCATCGGTTGCTCAAACTGCCATGTTCTGTGATTTGCGTCGTATCGGGTGCCCTGCCGTTGGGCAATAAAATTGCACCATTCGAGCAATAATTTGCGTTGACCTGCTGAAGAATTGTCTCTGCCTTGTAGCGACATATAGTTCCAGCGGTAAGATGCTTGGGTATCGCAATTTGGTCTGCGGCTGTGTGCCGCACGCATGGGGCGCTTTTGCGCCTGCGAAAGGATCTTTGAATAACATGAAGGCAATCATCCCCGCCGCCGGTCTTGGCACGCGTTTTCTGCCTGGCACCAAGTGCACGCCCAAAGAGATGCTGCCGGTGCTCGACAAGCCCGTCATTCAGTACGTCGTCGAGGAGGCGCTCGAGCCCGAGGAGGTCGACGATGCCATCATCGTTACTTCTCCCGGCAAGCCCGAGCTGCTGAACTACTTCCAGCCCGACCGTTCGCTCGAGAACCTGCTGCGCGAGCGCGGCAAGAACGCCTATGCCGATGCCGTCGCCCACGCTGGCGGTATGCCGGTCGACTTCCGTTATCAGTACGAGCCCAAGGGCCTCGGCCATGCTATTCGCTCTGCTGCCGACGCCGTGGCAGGGGAGAACTTCCTGGTTCTTCTGGGCGACTACGTTGTGCCTAACCGCGATATCTGCGACAAGATGCTCGCCGTTTCCAAGGAGCACGGTGGCGCTTCGGTTATCGCCGTCGCTGCTTGCTCGCCCGAGGAAGTCAGCCGCTACGGCGTTATCGCCGGCGAGCGCGTCGGTTCGCTCGAGGGCGCCGAGGACGTTGCCGATGCCGAGCCGGGCGCTGTCTGGCGTATCGGCGGTCTGGTTGAGAAGCCCGCTCCCGAGGCCGCTCCGTCCAACCTGTACATCGTCGGTCGCTACCTGCTGAGCCCGCTGGTCATGGACCTGCTGGCAGATCAGCAGGCCGGCAAGGGCGGCGAGATCCAGCTCACCGACGCCATGGCCCGTTCGCTCGACCGCGAGGCCATGTATGCGGTCGTCATCGACCCGCTGTCGGGCTACGACACCGGCACTCCCTCTGGCTGGATGGCCACCAACGCCCTCATGGCTGCAAGCGACCCCCGCTTTGCCGATGCCTTCTGGGACGCCATCGACGAGCGCGGCGGATTGATGCGCAAGTAAGCCTTCGGGCACCGACATTTACGGGCGCGGACTTCGGTTCGCGCCCGTTTTTTATAAGAGCTGCGATTGCCGGCTCTCTGTTCACAGAAAATATATGAACAGATGTTCGATGTACATCCATCTACCTGCATGTTTTCTGTCGAAAAACTTTGCTACTCCAAAAACTCAATCGCGTCAAGGCTTTTCTTGCCCAACGGTCGGTACCTGATAAACTATTAGGTTGCGATAACTGGCGAAGCCATGCCTCGCCAACCCACCGAGCATTTCCGTGAAGGAGGAAAAACCTGGTGACCTACGCATACACTGCCACTGAGCGCAAGCGCGTCAGCTTCGGGAAAATCCCGGAGGCCATGGAGCTCCCCAACCTTATCTCTGTTCAAAGGGAATCCTTTGAGCGTTTTAAGGACGAGGGCCTTCGTGAGGCGTTCAAGGAATCCAGCCCCATCCAGAGCCAGAACCATGTTCTCGAGGTTACCTTCGGCGAGCATCAGTTCGGCGACCCCGCGCACACCGTCGAGGAGTGCCGCGAGAAGGATATGACCTATCAGGCTCCGCTTCTGACCGACGTCCGTCTCACCAACAAGGAGACCGGCGAGATCAAGGAGCAGCTCGTCTTTATGGGCGACTTCCCCATGATGACCGATCAGGGCACCTTCATCATCAACGGTACCGAGCGTATCGTCGTCTCGCAGCTCGTCCGCTCCCCGGGCGTGTACTACAGCTCCGAGATGGATTCGGGCAAGCAGATCTACAAGGCCCAGATCATCCCGTCCCGCGGTGCCTGGCTTGAGTTTGAGGTCGACAAGCGCGACCAGCTCATGGTCTCCATCGACCGTAAGCGCAAGCAGAGCGCCACGATGTTCCTGCGTGCCCTTGGCATCGCCGTCACCAACGACGACATCATCGAGCTGCTCGGCAACTCCGATGTGATCAAGCGCACCCTGGAGCGCGACACCGCCCTCACTCGCGAGGACGCCCTCATCGAGATCTACCGTCGCCTGCGCCCGGGCGAGCCTCCCACCGTGGACGCTTCCCGCAGCCTGCTCGAGGGCCTGCTCTTCAACCCGCAGCGCTACGATCTAGCCCGCGTCGGTCGTTACAAGGTCAACAAGAAGCTCAACCTCACCACCGAGGAAGAGGTCACGGTGCTCACCGACGAGGATATCGTCGCTACGCTGCGCTACCTCCTGTCCCTCGCTGCCGGCGAGCAGGGCTTCAAGGTCGACGACATCGACCACTTCGGCAACCGCCGCATCCGTACCGTCGGCGAGCTCGTTGCCAACCAGTTCCGTATCGGCATGAGCCGTATGGAGCGCGTCGTCCGTGAGCGCATGAGCTCCCAGGACATCGACGAGATCACCCCGCAGTCGCTCATCAACATCCGCCCGATCGTGGCCTCCATCAAGGAGTTCTTCGGTTCCTCGCAGCTCTCGCAGTTCATGGACCAGGCGAACCCCCTGACCGGTCTGACCCACAAGCGCCGTCTGTCCGCACTCGGCCCTGGTGGTCTTGCCGGCCACAAGTCCGGCTCCAGCCGCCGCACCAACGTGCCGACGGCCGTCCGCGACGTTCACAACTCGCACTACAGCCGCATGTGCCCGATCGAGACCCCCGAAGGCCCCAACATCGGCCTGATCGGCTCGCTCGCCCTCTACGCCCGCGTCAACGAGTACGGCTTCATCGAGGCCCCGTTCCGTCGCGTCGAGAACGGCGTTGCCACCGACCAGATCGACTGGATGACCGCTGACGAGGAAGAGAAGCACGTCATCGCGCCGGCCAACACGCCGCTCGATCCCAAGACCAACGAGTTCATCACGACCGATGCCGAGGGCAAGATCGTCCGTCCGCACACCGTGATCGCCCGTACCCGCGACTTCGACGGCTCCTTCGGCGCTCCCGCCGATGTGCCTGTCGAGGACGTCGACTACATGGACGTCTCGCCGCGTCAGATGCTCTCCGTCGCAGCCACGCTGATCCCGTTCCTCGAGCACGATGACGCTAAGCGTACGCTGATGGGCGCCAACATGCAGCGTCAGGCCGTGCCGCTGGTTCACCCCGCCGCTCCCTATGTCGGTACCGGCATGGAGCGTCGCGCCGCTCTGGACTCCGGCGAGGTCACCCTGGCCAAGAACGCCGGCGAGGTCATCTTTGCCGACGCCGCCAAGATCATCGTCAAGCATGCCGGCGGCATGGACGAGTATCACCTGGCCAAGTACCAGCGCTCCAACCAGTCCACCTGCATCAACCACCGTCCGCTCGTGCGCGTCGGTGACACCGTTGAGCAGGGCGAGCCTCTGGCCGACGGTCCTTCGACCGATCACGGCGAGCTCGCACTGGGCCAGAACCTCACCGTGGCATACATGCCGTGGGAAGGCTTCAACTACGAGGACGGTATCGTCGTGTCCGAGCGCCTGGTGGCCGAGGACCTGCTGACGACCATCAATATCACCCGTCACGAGATCGACGCCCGCGACACCAAGCTCGGCCCCGAGGAGATCACCCGCGAGATCCCGAACCTCTCCGAGGACATGCTTGCCAACCTCGACGAGGACGGCATCATCCGCATCGGCGCTGAGGTCGGCCCTGGCGACATCCTGGTCGGCAAGGTTACCCCCAAGGGCGAGAGCGCTCTGACCGCCGAGGAGCGCCTGCTGCGCGCCATCTTCGGTGCCAAGGCCCACGACGTCCGCGACACCTCCCTTAAGATGCCTCACGGCGCTTACGGTCGCGTCATCGACGTCGTCCGCTTTAGCCGCGAGAACGGCGACGACCTGGCCCCCGGCGTCAACGAGCAGGTGCGCGTCTACGTCGCCCAGCGTCGTAAGATCCAGCAGGGCGATAAGATCGCCGGCCGCCACGGCAACAAGGGTGTTATTTGTAACGTTCTGCCGGTCGAGGACATGCCCTACATGGCTGACGGTACCCCGATCGACGTTATCCTCAACCCGCTGGGCGTTCCTTCGCGTATGAACGTCGGCCAGCTGCTCGAGTGCCACCTTGGCTGGGCTGCTGCCTGCGGTTGGGATACCGAGCAGGCCGACTCCGACAAGTACGTCCCCGGTCCGTTCTTCACCGCCACGCCCGTCTTCGACGGCGCCAAGGAGGACGAGATCGCCGAGGTCATCCGTCGTGCCAACAAGAACATGCTCAACAAGGCCACCGCTGCCTTTGGCGATCACATGCGCCCCGAGTTCGTCACCCAGCTTGACGAGCGCGGCAAGACCCGCCTGTTCGACGGCCGCACCGGCGAGGAGTTCCGCGAGCCCATTACCGTGGGTACGTCCTACATCCTCAAGCTCGGCCACATGGTCGACGACAAGATCCACGCCCGTTCGACCGGCCCTTACAGCCTGGTTACCCAGCAGCCTCTGGGCGGCAAGGCCCAGTTCGGCGGCCAGCGCTTCGGCGAGATGGAAGTTTGGGCACTGTATGCATACGGTGCTTCCAACGTCCTGCAGGAGATCCTGACCGTCAAGTCCGACGATACCGTGGGCCGCGTCAAGACCTACGAGTCCATCGTCAAGGGCGAGAACGTCCCGGTTCCGGGTATCCCCGAGTCCTTCAAGGTTCTCGTCAAGGAGATTCGTTCGCTCGCACTGGACATCGAGCCCATGCACGATGCCGACGAGGACGCCTCCGCCCCCGTGACCGCCGAGGAGACCTCTGCTCTCGACGACCTGGCTGCGCTCGCCGGCGTTGACGCCGACGTCGAGGCCCAGGATGCCGAGACCGCCGAGGCACCCGAGGCTGTCGCCGCCACGACCACTGATAAGGAGTAGTTGACTGTGGCAGATTTCGAAGCTACTGATTTTGACTCGGTAAAGATCTCCCTTGCCTCCGCCGACCAGATCCGTTCCTGGTCGCACGGTGAGGTCAAGAAGCCGGAGACCATCAATTACCGTACCCTCAAGCCCGAGAAGGACGGCCTGTTCTGCGAGAAGATCTTCGGTCCCGCCAAGGACTGGGAGTGCTCCTGCGGCAAGTACAAGGGCATCCGCTTTAAGGGCATCGTCTGCGAGCGCTGCGGCGTCGAGGTCACCTCGGCCAAGGTGCGTCGCGACCGCATGGGCCACATCGAGCTCGCCGCTCCCGTGTCCCACATCTGGTACTTCAAGAGCCCCACGAGCTTCCCGATGAGCCGTATGCTCGACATCAAGTCCAAGGACCTCGAGAAGGTTCTGTACTTTGCCAGCTACATCATCACCGAGGTTGACTACGAGGCTCGCGAGGCCGACGCCGACGACCTGCGCGAGGAGCTCGCCGCCGATCTGGAAGAGATCGATGCCGAGTGCGCCCGCCAGATCGAGTCCCTCAAGGAGCAGGGCGACCCCGAGAACTTTGACGAGTTCTCCGACGAGGAGCCGCTGACCCCCGAGGAGATCGCCTCTGGCATCGTCGACATTGAGGAGGAGTGCAAGGACGAGAAGCAGCTCCGCACGGACGCCTTCAACGCCTTCATGAAGCTCACCGAGCGCGACCTCATCTCCGATGAGCCGCTGTTCCGCGAGATGACCCGTTACTACTCCATGTACTTCAAGGGTGGCATGGGTGCCGAGGCCGTCCGCGACCTGCTCGCTGCCATCGACCTCCCCTCCGAGGCCGAGAAGCTCAAGGCCATCATCGCCGACGAGGATTCCCAGAAGCAGAAGCGCGAGAAGGCCGTCAAGCGCCTTGAGGTCGTTGACGCCTTCCTGAAGGGTGGCAACAGCCCCGCGAACATGATCCTGGACGTCATCCCGGTCATTCCGCCCGATCTGCGCCCGATGGTCCAGCTCGACGGCGGCCGCTTCGCCGCGTCCGACCTCAACGACCTGTACCGTCGCGTGATCAACCGTAACAACCGACTCAAGCGCCTGCTCGACCTGGACGCCCCTGCGATCATCGTGAACAACGAGAAGCGCATGCTCCAGGAGTCCGTGGACGCCCTGTTCGACAACGGCCGTCGTGGTCGCCCGGTCTCTGGCCGTGGCGGTCGCCCGCTCAAGTCGCTCGCCGAGGCCCTCAAGGGCAAGCAGGGCCGTTTCCGTCAGAACCTGCTGGGTAAGCGTGTCGACTACTCCGGCCGTTCGGTTATCGTTACCGACCCCAAGCTGCTGCTGCACCAGTGCGGTCTGCCCAAGACCATGGCGCTGGAGCTCTTCAAGCCCTTCGTCATGAAGCGCCTGGTCGAGCTTGGCAAGGTCGAGAACATCAAGGGCGCCAAGCGCGCTATCGACCGCGGTGCCACCTTTGTGTGGGATATCCTCGAAGAGGTCATCGACGGCCGCGTCGTGCTGCTCAACCGCGCACCGACCCTGCACCGTCTGTCCATCCAGGCCTTTGAGCCGGTTCTGGTCGAGGGCAAGGCTATCCACCTGCACCCGCTGGTCTGCTCGCCCTTCAACGCCGACTTCGACGGCGACCAGATGTCTGTCCACGTGCCGCTGTCCAGCCAGGCTCAGGCCGAGGCCCGCGTGCTCATGCTCTCTGCGAACAACCTGCGCTCTCCGGCATCCGGCAAGCCGGTCAACATCCCCTCGCAGGACATGATCATCGGTGTGTACTACCTCACCCAGGTCCGCGACGGTCTGCCGGGCGAGAACCACGTGTTCGCCAGCTTCGACGACGCGCTGCACGCCTATGACTGCCGCTCCGAGGTCGACATGCAGGCCAAGATTCAGGTCCGCGTGTCCGCTGCCGACGCCAATGTCATCAACGAGGACGGCACCCGTATCTTCCGCGTCAAGAACGGCAAGAACGAGTTCGTCGACTACGACGTCACCGGCAACAAGACCGCGCGCTTCGAGACCTCCATCGGCCGCATCATCTTCAACCGCCAGTGCCTGCCCGAAGACTACGAGTTCATGAACTACAAGATGGTCAAGGGCGACGTGGCCAAGCTGGTTGCGGACTGCTGCGATCGCTATCCCGAGGCCAAGGTCGGCCCGATCCTCGACGCCATCAAGTACTCCGGCTTCCACTACGCTACCCGCGCTGGCCTCACCATCTCGGTGTGGGACGCCCTCATCCCTGCCGAGAAGCAGGAGCTGCTCGATCGCGCCCAGGCCAACGTCGACCAGATCAACGAGTACTTCGAGGAGGGCTTCATCAACGAGACGGAGCGCCACATCGAAGTCGTTAATGAGTGGACCGCTTGTACCGATAAGGTTGCAGCGCTCATGCTCGACTTGTTCGACGAGGAGAACCCGCTCTACATGATGGCCGACTCCGGCGCCCGTGGTTCTAAGACCCAGCTGCGTCAGCTCGGCGGCATGCGTGGCCTGATGGCAGACATGTCCGGCGAGACGATCGACCTTCCCATTAAGGCGAACTTCCGCGAGGGCCTGCTGCCGCTCGAGTACTTCATTTCGACCTACGGCGCCCGTAAGGGCCTGGTCGATACCGCATCCCACACCTCGGACTCTGGTTACCTGACCCGTCGTCTGGTCGACGTGGCCCAGGACGTCATCGTCCGCGAGGAGGACTGCGGTACGCACGAGGGCGTCACCTACAACCTCATCATCCCCGGCACCACCGACCTCAACACCGACCTCGTCGGCCGTTGCTTCATTGAGGACGTCGTGGCTCCCGATGGCACCGTGCTCTTTGAGCAGGACGGCTACATCGAGAAGGTCGCTGACATCCAGAAGATGGTCGATGCCGGCCTTAAGAAGGTCAAGCTTCGCGCGCTGCTCACCTGCCGCTCCAAGTACGGCGTGTGCCAGAAGTGCTACGGCTGGGATCTTTCCACCCGTCGTCCGGTCGCCATCGGTACCGCGGTCGGCATTATTGCCGCCCAGTCCATCGGCGAGCCCGGTACGCAGCTTACGATGCGTACCATTCACTCCGGCGGCGTCGCAGGCGTCGACGATATTACGCAGGGTCTGCCTACGGTCAGCCGTATGTTCGATATCGTCGGTAACGTCAACGAGAAGATTCTGGGTCGCGAGGCCGAGCTGGCTCCGTACTCCGGCCACCTCTCGATTAAGCCCGAGAAGTCCGAGTACGTGCTGACGCTCACCGATTCCGAGGATCACACCCGTGTCCTCGACGAGCGTCGCGTCCCCGCATCGGTGCGCTTCATGCCCGAGATCGAGGACGGCTGCGAGGTTCGCGCCGGCGACCAGATCACCAAGGGCTTCGTCAACTTCCGCAACCTGCGCAAGCTGACCGACATCGAGTCGACGATGCACACCTTCGTCGAGAGCGTTAAGGACGTCTACACCAGCCAGGGCGTCGACCTGAACGACAAGCACATCGAGGTGCTCGCGCGTCAGATGCTGCGTCGCGTTCAGATCACCAACCCCGGCGACTCCAAGTACCTGCTTGGTCAGTACGTCGACCGCTACGAGTTCGCCGACGAGGTCGAGCGCGTTGCCCGTCTGGGCGGTCAGGCTCCCGTGGCCGAGCCCGTCATCCTGGGTACGCTCAAGGTCGCGTCCAACATCGACTCCTGGCTGTCGAGCGCTTCGTTCATCCGTACCGCTGGCGTCCTTACCGAGGCTGCCATCGAGGGCAAGGTCGACCACCTGCTCGACCTTAAGTCCAACGTCATCGTCGGTAAGAAGATCCCGGCTGGTACCGGCCTCAAGCCGTACGCCAACGCCAAGCTGACGTATCGCACGGCCGACGGCTACGTGGACATCGACGGCCCGGCTTCGCCCAACGCCAAGTCGCTGCCCGAGTGGGCTCCTGTGGAGCTCAAGGACCTGGACGAGCAGCTCCCGCAGCAGCTCGACTGGGCCGGCTACGACGAGTTCGGTGGTGCTGACGGTTCGTTCACCCGCAACGGCCATACCATCTCCGCCGAGAAGGCTCGCCTGTACCTGTTCGACGACCTGGGCGTGTCGCAGCGTTGGACCAACAAGTTCAGCGAGGTCGGCATCGAGACGGTCGGCGACCTGGTCGGCAAGTCCGAGGAGGATCTGCTGCGCATCGATGGTATCGGTGCTAAGGCGATCGAGGAGCTCCGTGACGGCCTGGAGGCCCACGACCTGCTCTACATCCTCGAGAACAACGACGACGTTGCCGACGAGGAAGACCTCTCGCAGCTGCTGCAGATGGTCTTTAGCCCCGACGGTCCGGACGATATCCTGCTGGGTACCTCCGCTCCGACGCATCACGCCGACGCCGACGAGGAGCTCCTGGGCGCCCCGATCGACGACAAGAAGGCTCCCGCCAACGGCGCGATCAACGAGGACATGGCGTCCCTCGACGAGCTGCTCAACCAGCTCGTGGACACCGACGACGCCGAAGAGGCCAAGGACAACGACGAGGAGTAATTTCCTAGTACGTTAACCGCTCTTCCAAAGACCCGCTTCCCAACAGGGGAGCGGGTCTTTTTTGTTGAGGAACGTTGCCCCGACGAGCACGTCGGATTCCCGGAACGGGCGGCCCGCTGTTAAAGTTTGTCGCGAGTTCCGCACGCAAAGGAAAGCACTTAATGTGCTTTCCTTTGCGCAGGACTGTAGAGCAGCAAACTTAAACAGCGGGCCGCCCGTTCCGGGAATCCGCCCCCGCGCACAGAAGGGGATTCCTTTTGCCAAAAAGGGACAGGTTTATTTTGGTAGTTTTTCCTGCTTGAATTTGAAACATTCCGTTTGGTCAAAGCGTATCTATGGTGAGGGCCCCATCAAGAACCATCAGTGTCACCGGGAGGTGATTATGGAAGAACAAGCTTTTAGACAGGCGGTCGAGGATCACCGAGATGTCGTGTTCCGAATCGCCTTGACGTATCTGCGTGATCGCGCTGACGCCGACGATGTCGCTCAAGACGTCTTTCTAAAGTTACTCAAAAGCGATACGCATTTTGAAAGCTGGGAGCATCTTCGTCGATGGCTCATCCGGGTCACGATCAATGAATGCAAATCTCTCTTTCGAAAGCCGTGGAGGCGCGTGGAGGATATTGAAAGTCTGACCGATTCGCTCTTGACGGCGCAGGACGAGACCAAGGCCGTCCTATTAGACGTCATGCGGCTTCCGGAACGATTCCGTATCTCCATCGTGCTCTATTACTATCTGGGCTTCTCGACTTCAGAAATTGCCGAGTTACTGCATGTGCCAGCCGCGACCGTTCGAACGCGTTTAGCTCGCGGCAGATCGAAGCTCAAGTTCATCCTAGAGGAGGGCGACCGTGAAATCCAACCAGATCAAGCAGGCCTTCGAGTCCGTCCAAGCCGATAGCGATCTTGCTGACCGTGTTCTTTATGCCGCTGCTGGCGAGCCGCTTCGCCGAAAGGGTCACGCGAAGCCTCTGTATGTTGCCGTAATCGGATGTCTTGCCGGAGTGCTGGCGACCGGAGGGGTCGCCTACGCTGTTGTCAATTCCAGTTATTTTGCCTCTGCCTGGGGAAACCATGGCAACGGAGAGTCCGTTACCTGGACTCAAGGTGGCTCGTCGGGGACTAAATATACCTACACCAGAGAGTTTGGTGATGGTATCGCGCCCCAAAGCTTGGAGGGTTCAGTACAGAAGGTCAATCTGTCCGTCGAGGGCAACGGCTATACACTCGACATTCATGATATGGCTATCGACCAAAACGGCTGCGGTGCTGTGACGTTTACGCTGTCCAATCCAAATGGTGTTAACTACTACAAGCCGGCAGCAGAGACAGGCGAACTTGTTCTCTATGGTGAAGAAGAGGGGGGCGTCAGTACACCCAGCATGAACTTCGGCGAGGAATGGGCTGATACACGCTGCACCATTGATAAAGACACATCAAGCGACACGGTCATTAACGGCA
Source organism: Collinsella sp. AF04-24 (assembly GCF_003465685.1). NCBI lineage: Bacteria > Bacillati > Actinomycetota > Coriobacteriia > Coriobacteriales > Coriobacteriaceae > Collinsella > Collinsella sp. AF04-24. The sequence continues at coordinate 109,210 of NZ_QSBK01000004.1, read as the reverse complement.
CGATGTACTTTGCATCTTGGAATCGCGATCGAGATTTACGACATGCGGTCACCTGGAATATCTCCTGGACCGAGGGCAAAGGTGAGGATGCGAAGGTGATCGAGGTATCGACGCCAGAGTTTAACGTCGGAGCGCACGTCGATACAAAGGAGCTCCGCTCCGACGACTCGCCGCTTGAGATCAGCCCGTTTTCCATCCAGACGCACATCGATGATCTGGGCTATGAAGCAGTTGATCATAAACTGACCGTCAGCTACAAGGATGGATCGGAGCAGATTATCGAAGATGACGACGCAGGGGCGTACAATTTCTATGTTTCGATGGCGCGCAATAGCGGAGAGAACATCTGGGTTCCGACAAGGCTCATCAATGTCGATCAGGTTGTATCGGTAACCCTTGAGGGAACGAGGTGCACATCAACAGGAGAGACCGAAACAGAAGTACCCTTTACCATCGTCTACTCGTAAGGCTTGAGGCCGCTTCCCACTAGGGGCAGCGGCCATTTTTGCGTTACATGGACGGCTGGAATGGGCACTTGCGCACAGGCGGGGATTCCTTTTATGGAGGCTTTGCGGAAATATAGCTATTTTGGGATACGCCCGGCGGCGTGGTCTGTTGACGGCACAGCTAACGGCACGTATCCTATCGAACTGCGTGTTTCGTAGGGGGATGCTGACCCCTCGATTCAAGCCGTTGCACTTTACAGAAAGCTGGAATCATTCGAGAAGGAGTACGCTTTGCCTACTATTAACCAGCTGGTTCGCCAGGGCCGTCGTTCCGTGCCCAAGAAGTCCAAGAACGCTGCTCTGCAGCACAACTCCCAGAAGCGCGGCGTGTGCACCCGCGTCTTCACCACGAGCCCCAAGAAGCCGAACTCGGCTCTTCGTAAGGTTGCCCGTGTTCGCCTTGTCAACGGCATCGAAGTTACTGCTTACATCCCGGGTGAGGGCCACAACCTGCAGGAGCACTCCATCGTGCTCGTCCGCGGCGGTCGTGTCCGTGACCTCCCTGGTGTCCGTTATCACGTCATCCGTGGCGCCTACGACGCTGCTCCGGTCCAGAACCGTATGCAGGCCCGTTCCAAGTACGGTGCTAAGCGCCCCAAGGCTAAATAAGCCAGATAACGTTTTGATACTTTCGTCGTGCGCCGCCTAAGCGCCGCACGGTAGACACTTAAGGAGATTTCACATGCCGCGTCGTGCAGCAGCTAATCGTCGTGAGGTTCAGCCTGACGCCGTTTACAACAACCGCCTGGTGACTCAGCTCATCAACAAGGTCCTTCTTGACGGCAAGAAGGCCACCGCTGAGCGCATCGTTTACACCGCTTTCGAGATCGTTGCCGAGAAGTCCGAGGGTGGCGACGCTCTCGCTACCTTCAAGAAGGCTATGGACAACGTCAAGCCCACGCTCGAGGTTAAGCCCAAGCGTGTCGGTGGCGCTACCTATCAGGTCCCGATGGAGGTCAACTCCCGTCGTTCCACCGCTCTGGGCATCCGCTGGATCGTCAACTTCTCCCGCGCTCGCAAGGAGAAGACCATGGCCGAGCGTCTCGCTAACGAGATCCTCGACGCCTCCAACGGCCTGGGCGCTTCCGTCAAGAAGCGTGAGGACGTCTTCAAGATGGCCGAGGCCAACCGCGCGTTCTCTCACTATCGTTGGTAAGTTAAGGTAAGGAACTAACATGGCTAAGCCTAAGTACAAGCTTTCCGATACCCGTAACATCGGCATCATGGCCCACATCGATGCCGGTAAGACCACCACGACCGAGCGTATTCTTTACTACACCGGTAAGACCCACAAGATCGGTGAGGTCCATGAGGGCGCTGCCACCATGGACTGGATGGTTCAGGAGCAGGAGCGCGGCGTAACCATTACCTCCGCTGCTACCACGTGCTTCTGGAACAAGGACGGTAAGGACTACCGCATCCAGATCATCGACACCCCGGGCCACGTTGACTTCACCGCCGAGGTCGAGCGCTGCCTGCGCGTCCTCGATGGCGCTGTCGCCGTCTTCGACGCCGTTGCCGGCGTTCAGCCCCAGTCTGAGACCGTTTGGCGTCAGGCTTCTACCTTCAACGTCCCCCGCATCGCCTTCATCAACAAGTATGACCGCGTGGGCGCTGACTTCTTCAACGCTATCGAGACCATGAAGGATCGTCTCGACGCCAACGCCGTGGCCGCTCAGGTCCCGATGGGCGCCGAAGACAACTTCTGGGGCGTCATCGACCTCGTTACCATGACTGCATGGGACTTCAAGGCCGACGAGAAGGGCATGACCTACCCCGAGCCGATGGACGAGATCCCGGCTGAGTTTGCCGACATCGCTGCCACCAAGCGCGAGGAGCTCCTCGACGCTGCTGCCAGCTTTGACGACGAGCTCATGGAGAAGATCCTCATGGAGGAGGACTTCACCGTCGAGGAGCTCAAGGCTGCTCTGCGCAAGGGCGTTCTGGCCAACGAGCTCAACCTCGTCTTCGTGGGCTCCGCCTACAAGAACAAGGGCGTTCAGGAGCTGCTCGACGCTGTCGTCGACTACCTGCCCAGCCCGCTCGACGTTGAGGCCGTCACCGGTACCGATCCGGACACCGGCGAGGAGATCCAGCGTCATCCTTCCTTCGACGAGCCTTTCTCCGGCCTGGTCTTCAAGATCATGACCGACCCGTTCGTCGGTAAGCTCACCTACGTCCGCGTTTACTCCGGCCGCGCCGAGTCCGGCTCCTACGTGGTCAACGCTTCCAACGGTCAGCGCGAGCGTCTCGGCCGCATCCTCGAGATGAACGCCGCCGAGCGTATCGACCGTGACGACGCTGCCGCCGGCGACATCGTCGCTTGCGTCGGCTTCAAGAACTCCACCACCGGTGACACCCTGTGCGCCGAGGGCAAGGAGATCGTCCTCGAGAAGATCGAGTTCGCTAAGCCCGTTATCGACGTTGCCATCGAGCCCAAGACCAAGGCCGAGCAGGACAAGATGTCCCTGGCTCTGACCAAGCTCGCCGAGGAGGACCCGACCTTCCAGGTGTCCACCAACCACGAGACCGGCCAGACCATCATCGCCGGCATGGGCGAGCTGCACCTCGAGATCATCGTCGACCGTCTGCTCCGCGAGTTCAAGGTTGACGCTAACGTCGGTAAGCCCCAGGTTGCCTACCGCGAGACCGCCGGTCACGACGTCGAGAAGGCTGAGGGCAAGTTCGTCCGTCAGTCCGGCGGTCGCGGTCAGTACGGCCACGCCGTCATCAAGCTCGAGAAGATGGAGGAGGGCTTCGGCTACGAGTTCGTCAACGCTATCGTCGGCGGCGTCGTGCCCAAGGAGTACATCCCGTCCATCGACAAGGGCATCCAGGAGGCCCTGAACACCGGTGTTATCGCCGGCTTCCCGGTCCTCGACGTTAAGGTCACCCTGTTCGACGGTTCTTACCACGAGGTCGACTCCTCCGAGGCCGCCTTCAAGATCGCCGGTTCCATGGCTATCAAGGACGCTCTCAAGAAGTCCGATCCGCAGCTGCTCGAGCCGATCATGGCTGTCGAGGTCGAGACCCCCGAGCAGTACATGGGCGACGTTATGGGCAACCTCTCCGGTCGCCGCGGCAAGATCGAGGGCATGGAGGATCGCAAGAACAGCAAGCTCATCCGTGCCAAGGTGCCGCTGGGCGAGATGTTCGGTTACGCTACCGACCTTCGCTCCCAGACCCAGGGCCGTGCATCCTACACGATGCAGTTCGACTCTTATGAGCCCGCGCCCAAGTCCATCGTGGACGAGGTCATGAGCAAGAACGCCTAAGTTCGAGCTCCCTGTTACGTAATCCGCGAGAACATCTCTCGCACTCTTTGGAGGTTTAAGTTGGCTACCCAGAAGATCCGCATTCGCCTCAAGGGCTATGATCACGAGGTCGTCGATCAGTCCGCGAAGCTCATCGTCGAGACCGCTCAGAAGACCGGTGCTCGCGTTTCCGGTCCTGTCCCCCTGCCCACCGAGCGCAACCTGTACACGGTTATCCGCTCGCCGCACGTGAACAAGGACTCCCGTGAGCAGTTCGAGATGCGCACCCACAAGCGCCTCATCGACATCCTCGACCCCACCTCGGGCACCGTTGATTCGCTCATGCGTCTCGACCTCCCCGCTGGCGTCGACATCGACATCAAGCTCTAAGCGATATCGCTCATAGCTTACAGAGCCCCGCTGCCATTACGGTAGCGGGGCTCTTTTGTTTTGCATGATGGGTTTTGACCGCCTGGTAATGCTGCTGAGTAGGTGGCTGCGGCGCCCTATTCGCCCAAGGGGCGCAGCGACGCCTCCTCAAAATGGAAGGATCGCAAGCCGTCTTCTGTTTCGATGCACGCGCGTCCAAAGGTATCGACGGTTTTAAAGATGCCTCGCGCCTGCTCGTCACCGGCAGGGGAGCGGGCGATAACGTGCTTTCCAACCCAATTGAGGTGAGCGACATATTCGCCGTGGACGGGCGCGAGCGATCCGGTGTTTTCTTCCATGGCGTTGAGGCGTTCTGCCCAGGCATCTACAGCGTCTATAACTGCGTGATAGACCTCATCGAGGAGCATGTCGACAGCAGGAACGTTCTCGTTAAGGTCCGAGAGACCGATTGCCGGCAGGCCGCCATCGGGCACCTCCGTGGGCACATAGTTCACGTTGACGCCGATGCCACAGACCGCAAAGGGGTTGCCTTCGTTATCGCGTGCGGCTTCGACCAGAATGCCGCCGAGCTTGCGTCCTCGCGCGACCAGGTCGTTGGGCCATTTGAGGCCAATCTCGTTTGCAAGACCCTGCTTTTCGAGCGCCTCGAGCACCGCTAGGCCGCTGACGGCGGCAAGGCCAGAGTACTTGGCGGGATCAACACGAGGACGTAGGACAATCGAGAGTAACAGATTGCCGGCGGTTGAATCCCACTTGTGGCCGCGTCGGCCGCGTCCTGCTGTCTGAGTCCGGGCGGCAAGTCCTGTGCCGTGCGGCGCTCCCTGTTTTCCTGCTTCGAGCAGGTCATCGTTGGTCGATCCGGTTACGTCGACTATCGTTAATTGGGCATCCATAGCGGCTGCTACCTCCCTAATGAATAAGTGAATGGCGCAATGGTGTCGATAGATAGACACAATGTGAAGCCTTTGTCGCATTTGGACAATTTAATGTTAACACGTCAACAAGGCGAAGAATGCGCTATCCTCTCTTGGTCGATGTAAACACGTCAACAACTCAAAGGAGGTTAGTGATGGGTTTCACGATTCTTGGAACAGGCTCGGCGCTTCCCAAGCGCAGTGTTTCCAATGACGAGCTGTCCGAGTTCCTCGATACCTCGGATGAGTGGATTTTTACCCGCACAGGCATCAAGAGCCGTCATGTGTGCACCACCGAGTCGCTCGACGACCTTGCCGTGGCAGCGAGCGAGCGGGCACTCCAGGTGTCCGGAATCGACGCGAGCCAGCTGGATTTGATCGTCTGCTCGACGACGACGGGTGACCACCTTGTTCCCGCCGAGGCGTGTGCCGTTGCTGAGCGACTGGGCGCGACGTGCCCTGCCTTCGATGTCTCGGCTGCCTGCGCCGGCTTCGTATTTGCGCTCGATGTTGCCGAGGGCTATATCGCCCGAGGACGAGCCAAGCATGTGCTTGTCGTTGCCGCCGAGCAGATGACGCGCGCGCTCGACTGGACCGACCGCGCCACCTGTGTGCTCTTTGGCGATGGGGCAGGCGCCGCGGTGATTGAGGCTGGGGGAGACAGCCCCCTTGCCGTTGAGCTTTCGACGGCGCCCGACGTCGAGACGTTGTGCGTTCCCGGTCTGGTCGGCACCTCGCCGTTTAAGGCCTCCGCAGATAGCGAGAGCGTGCTGTCCATGAATGGCCGCCGCGTGTTCAAGTTCGGCGTCAACGCCATCTGCGACACGGTCCATAAGCTTGCGAGCGATGCGGGCATTTCGGTCGAGGGCATCGACCATTTTGTATTCCATCAGGCTAACGAACGAATCCTGAGTCAGGCGGTCAAGCGCCTCGGCGTGCCAGGCGAGCGCGTGGTTCGAACGCTGCGCGAGACCGGCAACATTTCGAGCGCCTGCATTCCCTTTGCGCTTGACCGGCTGGCACGCACCGACGCACTGAATGCGGGCGATACCATCGCCCTCGTTGGATTTGGCGCCGGTCTGGATATAGGTGGCTATCTACTTCGTTGGAAGTAGTCGCACATAGGAAATAAAAACGCCCCTAGGGCACAAACAAAGGAGAACTACCATGGCAGATCAGAAGACCTTCGAGCGCGTTTGCGATGTTATCCGCGAGACCGCCGGTCTTGACGACGTCGAGATGAAGCCCGAGTCCACGCTCGAGGAGATTGGTCTCGACAGTCTGGGCACCGTCGAGATCCTCGTCGCCGTTGAGGACGAGTTTGGCATCCAGCTCGATACCGAGGAGAACCCCAAGACGGTCGGCGAGTTCGCCGATACGGTCGAGGCGGCATTGGAGAAGTAGAGATGCTCAAGACTCCTCTCTGCGATCTGCTCGGCATCGAAAAGCCCGTGTTCCAGGGCGGTATGGCCTGGATCGCCGACGCCTCGCTGGCGTCCGCAGTGTCCGAGGCGGGCGGCTTAGGGATTATCGCGGCCATGAACGCCGACGCCAACTGGCTGCGCGACCAGATTCATGAGCTGCGCGCCAGGACGGATAAGCCCTTTGGCGTCAACGTCATGCTCATGAGCCCGTTTGCCGACGAGGTCGCGCGGGTCGTGATTGACGAGCGGGTGCCGGTCGTCGTGACGGGTGCCGGCAATCCCACCAAGTACATGAAGGCGTGGAACGAGGCGGGCATCAAGGTCATCCCGGTCGTTGCCTCGGTGGCGCTGGCGCGTCTCGTGGCGCGTCGTGGAGCCACTGCCGTGGTTGCCGAGGGTACCGAATCAGGCGGCCATATTGGCGAGACCTCGACGATGGCACTGGTGCCACAGGTTGTCGATGCGGTCGATATTCCCGTGGTTGCGGCTGGCGGTATCGCCGATGGCCGCGGCGTGGCGGCCGCCTTTATGCTGGGCGCCGCCGGCGTGCAGGTGGGTACGCGCTTTCTGATCGCAGATGAGTGCACCGTATCGGAGCAGTACAAGGAGATGGTCCTGAAGGCCAACGACACCTCGACGCGTGCGACCGGCCGCTCGACGGGACACCCGGTGCGTGCCCTCAAGAGCCCCTTCACTAACGCCTACGCCAAGAGCGAGGCGGCGGGCGTAAGCGTCGAGGAGCTCGGGGCCATGGGCACGGGCGCCCTTCGCAAGGCCGCCAAGGACGGCAATTACGAAGAGGGCTCGTTTTTGTGTGGACAGATTGCCGGCATGGTCAACGAGCGCCAAAGTGCACGTGAAATCGTTGACGACCTAGTCGATGGCGCCGAGCACGTCCTGAAGGGTGCGTGCGCATGGGTGGCGTAGCGTTTCTGTTTGCCGGCCAGGGCGCCCAGCACCCCGCGATGGGCGTCGACCTGATCGAGGCATCGCCGGCGGCCGCCGAGGTGTTCGCCATTGTCGACGAGGTGCGCCCGGGGACCAGTGAGCAGTGCCGAAGCGCCTCCAAGGAGGAACTCTCGCAGACCGAGAACACGCAGCCGTGCGTGTTCGTTCACGATCTGGCAGCGGCTGCCGCCCTGCGTGAGCGCGGCGTGGTACCTGCCGCCTGTGCGGGTTTTTCGCTTGGCGAGGTCGCCGCGCTCACCTTTGCGGGGGCGTTCGATACGCGAGCGGGCTTTGAGCTCGTGTGCGAGCGCGCGGCGCTGATGGCCGCGGCTGCCGAGCGCCATCCGGGCGGCATGCGCGCCGTCATCAAGCTCGATGCGGCGCAAGTCGAGAACCTGGCAAAACAGGCCGGCGAGGACTGCTGGCCGGTCAACTACAACAGTCCGCAGCAGACGGTTGTTGCCGGAGCGCCCGAGGCGCTGCAGGAGCTCGACGTCCTAGTAAAAGAGGCTGGCGGCCGCGCTATGAAAGTCGCGGTGTCGGGCGCATTTCATAGCCCCTATATGGCCGAGGCGACTGAGGGGCTGGCGACGTATATCCAAGCCGGCCACGCGCCGTCACCGCTGCTGATTCCGGTCATGGCAAACATGACGGCGGCGCCCTATCCGGCGGACCCGCGAGCGGCATCGGATGTCTTGGCCAATCAGGTGAGTCATGCCGTTCGTTGGGTCGACACGCTGCATACTCTGCAGAATCAGGGCATCGACACGTTTATTGAGGTCGGCCCTGGCAAAACGCTGTCGGGCCTGGTCAAGCGTACGCTGAGCGACGTTCGCGTGTATTCGTGCGAAACGGCCGAGCAGGTCGCAGCTATTGCCGACGAGCTCGCATAGTCCACAGGGCTGTAACCCGAAAGGAATGACATGGGCAACTTGAACAACGGCGCGCTCGAGCGCAACGACTCACGTCGCGTGGCACTGGTCACGGGCGGCTCGCGGGGTATCGGCCGCGCCTGCGCTGTCGGTCTGGCGGAGGACGGCTTTGATATCGCCGTCGTCTATGCCGGCAGCGTCGATGCGGCGCGCAAGACGTGCGAAGCCTGTGAGGCGGTTGGCGCCACGGCACGCGCATATCAATGCGACGTGGCCGATCCCGCTGCCGTCAACGCGTGCGTGGAAGCGGTCCTCAACGACTTTGGTTCCATTTGGGCGCTCGTCAACAACGCCGGCATCACCCGCGATGGCCTGCTCATGCGCATGGGCGATGACGCATTCGATCGCGTGCTCGATGTCAATCTCAAGGGAACATTCAATATGACGCGCGCGCTCACCAAGACCTTTATGCGCCAGCGCGGCGGTTGCGTCGTCAACATGAGCTCGGTCGTGGGCCTGATGGGCAATGCCGGGCAAGCCAACTACGCTGCTTCCAAGGCGGGCGTGATAGGGCTTACCAAGGCGGTGGCGCGCGAGCTTGCGCCTCGTGGCGTACGAGCGAACGCGGTCGCTCCCGGGTTTGTCGAGACAGATATGACGGCAAAGCTCTCGGAGAAGGTGCGTACGGCAACCGAGGAACAGATTCCCCTTAAGCGCATGGCACGTCCCGAGGAAGTGGCCGGCGTGGTGCGCTTTTTAGCGAGCGATGCGGCTGCTTACATTACGGGCGAGGTCGTGCGCGTCGACGGCGGAATGGCGATGTAGAAACCAGGGCCGAAGAACGGCTTGGATGAGGAGACCATGATGGAACAGAGAGTTGCAATCACCGGTATCGGTGCCGTATCGCCGCTCGGCAACACCGCGCTTGCCACCTGGGCGGCCATGTGCGCCGGGACCTGTGGCATCGGCCCGATCACGCACTTTGATACCGATGCGTTTACCGTCAAGGTGGCGGCCGAAGTCAAGGGCTTTGACGGCAACGAGTACTTTGGCAAGCGCGACGCCAAGCATCTCGACCCCTGCGTTCAGTTTGCGCTGGTGGCTTCGGACGAGGCAATGCACGATGCGGGCTTTGATGCCGAAGGCGCCATCGATCGCGAGCGCCTGGGCGTTTACGTGGGGTCGGGCGTGGGCGGCATGCAGACGCTCGTCGACAACGTCCATACGATTGCCGACCGTGGGCCCCGCCGCGCATCGCCTTACATGATCGCGATGATGATCCCCAACATGGCATCGGGCAATATCGCAATCCGTCACAAGGCAAAGGGACCGACCCTGCCAGTCGTGACTGCGTGCGCGACCTCGGCCCATGCGGTGGGCGAGGCGTTCCGTGCTATTAAGCACGGCTATGCCGACGCGATCCTCGCGGGCGGTGCCGAGGCGGCCATTATCCCCGATGCTGTTGCAGGCTTTACGTCCTGCCGCGCATTGACCACCAACCCCGATCCCGCGACGGCCTGCCGCCCGTTCGACGCAGACCGCGATGGCTTTGTGATGGGTGAGGGCGCCTGCGTGCTGGTACTCGAGAGCATGGAGCATGCGCAGGCGCGCGGTGCGCACATTTATGCCGAGGTCGTGGGCTACGGCAACACCGATGATGCCTATCACATTACGAGTCCCGACCCCGATGCCGCCGGCATTGCCCGTGCGATATCGCTGGCGGTGGCCGAGGGCGACGTCAAGCCTTCCGAGGGTCTCTACATCAACGCCCACGGCACCTCGACCAAGCTCAACGATTCGTCCGAGACGACAGGCATTAAGCGGGCGCTCGGCGAGGACGCGGCACGCGCCGCGCACGTCTCGTCGACTAAGTCGATGACCGGCCACATGATCGGTGCCACGGGTGCCATCGAGGTCATGGCCTGTGCCATGGCGCTCGAGCAGGGCGTGGTGCCCCCGACCATTAACTACCACACGCCCGATCCCGCCTGCGATCTTGATTACACGCCTAATCGAGCGGTTCGCGCCGACCTTACCTGGGCGCTTTCGACCAACCTGGGCTTTGGCGGGCACAACGCCGCCATCGCGCTGCGTAGATATACGAGGAGCTAGAGCATGGATTCCAAAAGACTTGCCGAGATAGCCGATGTGATGGAGGACCGCGGCCTTACGCGCGTACGTGTTGAGGAGCCCGATGGCACCGCGGTCGAACTCGAGCGCGCGAGTGTGGCGCAGCCGGTTGCCGTGCCCATGCCTATGCCGAGCGCCATGGTCGCTCAAGTTGCAGCTCCCACAGTCGCGCCTGCCGCACCGGAACCCGCCACGCAGACACCTGCCGCCGCGCCGGAGCCCAAGGGCACCGAGGTGACTGCTCCCATGGTGGGCGTCTTCTATGCTGCCCCTGCGCCGGGCGACGAGCCATTTGTGCGCGTGGGCTCCAAGGTCAAGGCCGGCGAGACCCTCTGCATCATCGAGGCCATGAAGGTTCTCAACGAGGTGACGGCCGAGGCAGACGGTGAGGTGCTCGAGATCTGCGTGGCCGACGGCGACCTCGTGGAGTTTGGCAGCTGCCTCATGAGGATCGGATAGGTGATATCCATGAACAAAGAAGAGCTCAAGAAGCTGTTACCGCATCGCGAGCCGATGCTTTTGCTCGACGAAGCCGAGCTGGTGGGCGACGAGGCCCACGGCAAGATCACGATTACAGGCGACGAGTACTTTTTGCAGGGACATTTTCCGGGAAACCCGGTCGTTCCCGGCGTGATTCAGTGCGAGATGCTCGCCCAGAACTGCTGCGTGCTGCTGATGGGCGATGAGGAGGCGCGCGGCGCGACGCCGTTCTACACGAGTCTGGACAAGGTGCGCTTTAAGCGTCCGGTGCGCCCGGGCGACACGGTGGATCTAGTGTGCTCCATCACGCGTGCGCGCGGGCCGTTCCGCTTTGCGACGGGTACTGCGAGCGTCAACGGTGAGGTTTGCTGCCGCGCCGATATGTCTTTTGCACTCATGCACGAAAGTTAAGGAAGGCTCCATGTTCGACAAAGTGCTCATCGCCAACCGCGGCGAAGTCGCGGTCCGTGTTATCCGCGCGTGCCGCGATATGGGCATCAAGACCGTCGCCGTTTATTCCACGGCCGATGCGGACGCGCTACACGTGCAGCTTGCCGACGAGGCGTATTGCATCGGCGGCCCGCGTCTTGCCGAGAGCTACCTCAACGACGATGCCGTGCTCACCTGTGCCGTAAAGTCGGGAGCTAAGGCAATTCATCCCGGCTATGGCTTCTTTTCCGAGAAGGCGAGCTTCGTGCGCGACTGCGACAAGTTCGGTCTGGCGTTTGTCGGTCCTTCGGCCGAGGTGATCGACAGCATGGGCGACAAGGACGCCGCACGCCGAACGGCCGCTGCTGCGGGCGTGCCCATCGTGCCGGGCTGCGATTTGCTCAAAAGCCCCGAGGAAGCAACGGCCGAGGCCGAGCGCATCGGCTGCCCCGTGCTTATTAAGGCGCGCGCGGGCGGCGGCGGTCGCGGTATTCGCAAGGTCGAGCGCGTGGAAGATGCGGCAAAGGCGTTCAGCGAGGCGCGTGCCGAGGGTGAGGCCGTTTTTGGCGACGGCGAGTGCTACATGGAGAAGTTCGTTGCGCCGGCGCATCACGTTGAGGTACAGATTATGGCCGATAAGCAGGGCCATGTGTTTTCGCTCGGCGAGCGCGAGTGCTCGGTGCAGCGCCGCAACCAAAAGCTGATCGAGGAGAGCCCCGCGCCGTGCCTCGACGGACGCGATGATATTCGCGCGCGCATGCACAAGGCCGCGCGCGACCTGGCTCGTGCCGTTGGCTATGAGGGCGCTGGCACCATCGAGTTTTTGTACTCAGATGACGGCAATTTCTACTTTATGGAAATGAACACGCGCTTGCAGGTGGAGCATCCGGTTACGGAGTTTGTGACCGATACCGACCTGGTTAAGTGGCAGCTGCGCGTGGCTGCCGGCCGCCCTCTGCCCTTTGAGCAGGAGGACGTACCGGTCCGCAACCACGCCATGGAGTGCCGCATCAATGCCGAAACGCCGGACTTTCTACCGTCATGTGGAACGGTCACCGCGTTGCGTGTGCCGGGTGGTCCGCGCGTGCGCTGGGATTCCGCCATGTTTACCGGAGCGAAAGTTCCGCCGTACTACGACTCCATGCTCGGCAAGCTCATCGTGTGCGCGCCCACGCGTGACGGTGCCATTCGCAAGATGCGCTCGGCCCTGGGCGAGCTCGTGATTGAGGGCGTGAGCGAAAATAGCGAGCTTCAGCTCGACGTGCTGGCAAACGACGAGTTTTTGTCGGGCATGTATCACACCGATCTGATGGGGCATCTCTATGCTGATGAATAGAAAAGCGAAGACGGTCAATGTCCTTGAGGGGCCGATAACCGAGTCGTGCGCCGAGTTCCCCGCGCGCCACGTGTTTGTCAAATGCCCGGAGTGCCGCCGTGTGATCGATGAGGCGCGCCTGCACGACAACCTCGAGGTCTGCCCTCGTTGCGGCAAACACTTTCGCGTGAGCGGTCGCGCGCGCATGCGCATGACGGTCGACGCGGGTACCTTTGAGGAATGGGATGCCAATCTGGCGTCGAAGGACTTCCTCTCGTTTCCCGGTTATGCCGACAAGCTTAAGAGCGTGAGCGAGCGTTCGGGCGAGCGCGATGCCGTTGTGTGCGGCAGGGGCAAAATCTGCGGCTGCGATACCGCGCTCTTCTTTATGGATGCCAACTTTATGATGGGCTCAATGGGCTCCGTGGTGGGCGAGAAGATCTGTCGTGTCTTTGAGCGCGCGGCCGAGTTGGGGCTGCCGGTCGTTGGCTTTACCGTATCGGGCGGCGCCCGCATGCAGGAGGGCGTGACCTCGCTCATGCAGATGGCCAAGATTTCTGCGGCGGTTAGGCGCCACAGCGAGGCGGGCGGCCTGTACATCACGGTGCTCACCGACCCCACGACCGGAGGCGTAACCGCGAGCTTTGCCATGGAGGGCGACATTATCCTGGCCGAGCCCGATGCCCTGACAGCATTTGCCGGCCCGCGCGTGATCGAGCAGAACATGCACAAGCGTCTGCCCAAGGGATTCCAGCGTTCCGAGTTTTTGCTGGAGCACGGCTTTTGCGATGCCGTTGTTCCGCGTGGTGAGATTGCGCTCACGGTAGGCGAGCTGCTGGCGCTGCACGAAGGGCACGCGCCCGGCCTGGGGGCACCGCATGAGATCGTGCATACGGGTCGTCGCGACAAAAAGCTGGGACACTTGTTTAAGCGCTCGGCCGCACCAAAAAGCGCGCTCGAAATCGTCAAACAGACTCGCTCGGCGAACCGCGCCACGGCAGGCGAGATGATCTCGTTGGGTCTCGACGGATTCGTAGAGCTGCACGGCGACCGCTACTTTGGCGACGATGCTGCCGTGGTGGGCGGCATCGGCTGGAAAGACGGGCGACCCGTGACGGTTATCGCCATCGAGCGCGGTACCACGACCAAAGAGCGCATGCGTCGCAACTTTGGTATGGCACATCCCGAGGGCTACCGCAAGGCACGTCGCCTGATGCACCAAGCCGAGAAATTTGGTCGGCCGGTTCTGTGCCTGGTTGATACTTCGGGCGCGTTTTGCGGCATCGGTGCCGAGGAGCGCGGCCAGGGCGAGGCGATTGCCCAGAATCTCATGGAGATGAGCGGCCTTAAGACGCCGATTGTCTCGGTGGTGACAGGCGAGGGCGGCTCTGGTGGCGCGCTGGCGCTGTCCGTGGCCGACCGCATCCTGATGCTCTCGAGCTCGGCCTATTCGGTCGTGAGCCCCGAGGCCTGTGCGTCGATCCTGTGGAAGGATACCGAGCGCGCGAATGAGGCCGCCGAGGCGCTTAAGCTCACGGCCCCCGATCTGTTGGCGCTCGGCATTATCGATGGCATTGTTGACGATAGGGGCCTGTCGCATGAGGAGATCGCCGGTGTCGTCATGTCCTCGGCATTTGATGCCTTTGATACGCTTGGGCAGCTCGACGACGCGACCCTCACAAACCTCCGCTACGAAAAGTACCGCGCAATCGGTCAGTACCGCACGATGTGACAAAGGGACAGCCCGCATGTCACATTGGGAAAGGCGTTCCATGTCACAAGTTTCTAACACCTCGTTTACAACGACGGTTTCATCAAACGCCATGGCCGTGGTGGACTATCTGTCCAAAAGCATGATGTCGGCGCTGCCGTTTATTGTCTGCGCGGCGTTGTTCCGCACCGCCGCCGTCATTATGGGCGAAGGCATGCTGGGCCTGTGGTCTGCCGATTCCGAAATCTATCGCCTGTTCTACAGTTGGCTCTATAACGCCGGCTATTACTTTTTGCCCATCTATCTTGGTTGGGCCGCTGCCCGCCAGCTCGGTTGCTCGGAGCAGCTGGGCATGATGCTGGGCGGCGTATTGATTGTGCCCGATCTGCTTAAGCTCGTTGATGCCGCATCGACGACGGGGGCATCGATGACTTTCGTGTATGGTCTACTTCCCGCGCCGGTCAACGATTACACGACGACTGTTATTCCGGTTCTCATCTCGGTGCCCGTGCTATGGCAGGTGGAGCGTTTCTTTAAGCGCACTATCCCTCAGGCTGTGGCGTTTTCTTTTGTACCGTTTGCAACCATGCTTGTCATGGTTCCGGTGTCGCTGTGTGTTACGGCGCCGGCAGGCAGCTATCTGGGCATGCTGTTGGGACAGCTTATGTTTATGCTTGGCAATTCCGGTGGCATCGTGTCGCTGCTCACGCTCATGGGGCTTGCCGCGGGCTGGGAGTTTCTTAAGATCGCGGGTGTCAGCAACGTTGTCCTATCGCTCGCCTATGCGCAGTTTATGAGTGTGGGAACGGATTCGTGCATCCTGATCGCCGCGACGATGGCAACGTTCGCCGTTTGGGGTATGCCCTTTGGCGCGTCGCTCCGCGTTGCGGATAAGGACGAGAAGGCGCTCATGCTGGGCTATTCAATCTCGGGTATTCTTGGCGGCGTAAGCGAGCCAGCGCTGTACGGATGCGGCTTTAAATATGGCAGGTGTCTGACGTGCATGGCCGTTGGCGGCGCCGTCGGAGGCCTTGTTGCGGCCGTAGGCCACGTTACGGCTTATACTATCGGTATGACGAATGTTCTTATGGTCATTGGCTTTGCCACGGGCGGCATCTCGAATCTGCTGTGGTGCTGCGCTGCCGGCGGCGCAGCATTTGCGGTGTCTGCGGCGCTGAGCTACTGCTTTGGCGTGGTGCCGACAAAGGTGCAGGCGGCAGAAGACGAAGCTGATTCGCTCGAAACAGTGGCGAGCGCTGCTGAAGCAAGCGCATAAATCTGTGCGACAAAAGGACGATTCCTTTGTCATATTCCAAGGCTGCGGCCCGTGTGGGCTGCGGCTTTTTTGTATCTGGAGGACAAAGTGGCTACACTACAATCCGTTTGAGCAATAGATATATAGGTAGTACCGTGGGGACTGATGAGGATGGTCGAGTGGATTGTTCGTCGTGCGCAGGGCGACCGTGCGCGCGTGGGAACGTTGACGGGCATAGTGTGTATTCTCGCCAATGTTGCGCTTTGCGCTGCGAAGGGTGCAATTGGCGTGCTGTCGGGATCGGTTTCGATTGTGGCGGACGCCATGAACAACCTGTCCGATGCCAGCTCGAACATCGTGAGCGTGCTTGGCTTTAAGCTGGCGGGCAAGCCGGCCGACCCCGAGCATCCTTACGGACATGGCCGCTACGAGTATCTCTCGGGTCTGGTCGTGGCGGCGCTCGTGCTGCTGATTGGCGTTGAGCTGGTGAAGTCCTCGGTTGAGCGCATCATCCACCCCGAACCTGTCGAGTTCTCGCTTGCCCTGGTGGCAGTCTTGGTGCTTTCGATGATTGTTAAGCTCTGGATGGCGGCCCTCAACCAAAAGCTCGGCGATCGCATTGAGTCCGAGACGCTGCATGCGACCGCTCAGGACTCAAAGAACGATGTCCTAGCTACGGGTGCTGTGCTGGCGTGCGCAATTGTTTCGCAGGTGACGCACATCAATCTTGACGCATGGGTCGGCCTTGCCGTTGGCGCCTATATTGGCTGGAGCGGCTTTGAGCTCATCCAGGATACGGTGAGCCCGCTTTTGGGCCAGGCACCCGATCCAAAGCTGGTCAAGTACATTCGAGACAAGATCATGAGCTACCCCGGCGTTTTGGGCGTTCACGATTTGATGGTTCACGACTACGGCCCGGGCAGGAAGTTCGCAAGCGCTCACGCCGAGATGGCAGCCGAGGCCAGCCCGCTGGAAAGTCACGACACGCTCGATAACATCGAGCAGTCGTTTAGGGTCGAAGACGGCATGATCGTCACGCTCCATTACGATCCCATCGTGACCGACGATCCAAAGGTGGCGAGCATGCGTCTGCGCATCAACGCTATGGCTCAAGAGATTGATAGCCGCCTCTCGATCCACGACCTACGCTGTGTTCCGGGCCCCACGCACACCAACGTGATCTTTGACTGCGTGCGTCCCTCGGATCTGCAGATGAGTGCCGAAGACTTAAAGCACGCGCTGACACAACGGGTCGAATCGGAATATCCCAAGTCGATTGCCAAGATCACGATCGACGAAGACTACGTAGGGCATACCCACGAGTAAGGCTGTGCCGGCAAAGCAGGTTATGCAGAAGGGGAGAGCATGAAGAAGCTGTATCTACTCCGCCACGGTCAGACGGAGTTCAACGTCAAAAAGCTGGTCCAGGGCCGCTGCGATTCACCGCTGACCGACCTGGGTCGTCAGCAAGCCGGGATGGCAGCCGCGTGGCTCAAAGCCCACAACGTCGTTCCCGACAAAGTGGTCTCTTCGCCCTTAGGCCGAGCCATGGACACGGCAAGTCTCGTCGCAACCGAACTCCTCGGCCGGGATGCAGCAGTCGAGCCCTGCGAAGGCATCATCGAGCGCAGCTACGGCACCTTCGAAGAAGGCCCCCACGACGCCCTACCCACCGACGTCTGGGACCCCGGCGAGGACCTGATCCCATTTGGCGGAGAAGGAAGCCATGCCCTGCAGGAGCGCATGGTGGGCACCCTCACCAATCTCATGGACGCCGAGGGCATCGAAACCCTCCTAGCAGTAAGCCACGGCAGCGCCAGCCGCCAATTCATCAAAGCTGCAGCCCCAGAGGGCTTCGAGCTCCCAACAAAACTCCCCAACTGCGCCATTATGATTTTCGATTTTGATGAGGCGGAGCCACAAGTAGAGGGCGAGCCAATGCAATGCAAGTTCACCCTCCAGCAAATAGTGGACCCCCAACAAAGTCATTAGCCTGAGCGAGCAGAGTTAAGCAGACATCAACGTGTCGTCTCCCGAGCACGGCGGAGGGCCGGAGAAATATATTAAGGTCATCGCGAGTTCCGCACGCAAAGGAGAGCACTTAATGTGCTCTCCGTCTTGCGCAGGACTGTAGAGCAGGGACCTTAATATATTTCTCCGGCCCTCCGCCGTGCTCGGGAGCCATCCACACACTTTACCTGCGTAAACAATGTGAGTGAAATATGAATCTCGATGGATACGCCCGCAGCCGTGTATACTAAACAGCTGTGTGAAACCAGGGGAGTATTCTGGCTGGACAAAATGCCTGCTTAATAGGGTTGTCAGGTAGTCCGGGCGAAATACAAGGCTGGGGAGCACGTCGTGTAAGTAGTGGTCCTCTAGGGGCGTACGCTCGGTGGTGTACGCATTGTCCCAAGACCACGCGAGAGTTGGGATCATATCTTGATCAGCATGATTCTCGGCCGCAAGATTGGCATGACCCAGGTTTGGGACGAGGACGATAACGTCGTTCCCGTCACGGTCATCCAGGCTGGCCCCTGCGCTGTCTCGCAGGTTAAAACTCAGGCAACCGACGGCTATGACGCCGTCCAGATCGGTTTCGGCGACATCAAGGCCAAGAACGTGAACAAGCCCATGGCTGGTCACTTCGCCAAGGCTGGCGTCGAGCCTGTCCGCTTCCTTCGTGAGGTCCGCGTCGAGAACGGCGAGGAGCACAAGGTCGGCGAGGTCGTCACCGTCGCTGATTTCGCTGATGTCGAGAAGGTCGACGTCATCGGTACCTCCAAGGGTAAGGGCTTCCAGGGTCGCATCAAGCGCTGGGGTCAGCGCCGCGGTCCTATGACGCATGGTTCTCACTTCCAGCGTCACCCCGGTTCTATCGGTCAGTGCGCCTATCCTGCGCGCGTCCTCAAGGGCGTCAAGATGGCCGGTCACATGGGTAACGAGCGCGTTACCGTCAAGAACCTTTCCGTTGTCCGCATCGATGCCGAGCAGAACCTCATCTTGGTCAAGGGCGCTGTCCCGGGTGCCAAGAATGGTCTCGTCGCCATCCGTATGGCCTAAGGGCCCAGCCCATTTAGCCCAGCGTCATACCAAGGAGAACACTTAAATGGCAAAGTTTGAAGTAAAGAACAGCGAGGGCAAGAAGGTCGCCGAGGCCGAGCTCGCCGCTGAGGTGTACGGCATCGAGCCGAACATCCACGTTATGCACCACATCGTCAAGTGCCAGATGGCCTCTTGGCGTCAGGGCACCCAGTCTGCTAAGGGTCGCTCTGAGGTTTCCGGTGGCGGCAAGAAGCCTTGGCGTCAGAAGGGCACCGGCCGTGCCCGCCAGGGTTCCATCCGTGCTGCCCAGTGGCGTCACGGTGGCGTTGTCTTCGCCCCCAAGCCCCGTTCCTACGCTAAGCGTATGAACAACAAGGAGGTCAAGCTGGCTATGCGCTCCGCGCTGTCCGCCAAGCTGGCCGATGGCGAGCTCGTGCTCGTCGACGACTACGGCTTCGAGAAGCCTTCCACCAAGGCTGCTGTCGCCATGCTCAAGGCTCTCGGCCTTGAGGGCAAGCGTCTGACCATCATCGTTCGCGATGAGGACGTCAACGCCTACCTGTCGTTCCGCAACATTCCCAAGACGTTCATCATCACCGCTGACGAGGCCAACACCTACGATCTCGTCAACAACAACGCTGTGCTGATGCCCGCCGACATCGCCGCTCACTTCGGGGAGGTGCTTGCATAAATGACCGCCCACGAGATCATCATCCGTCCGATCGTGTCCGAGCGTTCCTTCTCCGGCATGGAGCTGAACAAGTACACGTTCGAGGTCGCCAAGGATGCTAACAAGTATCAGATCAAGGACGCTGTCGAGGAGATCTTCGGCGTCAAGGTCGTTCGCGTGAACACCCTGACGGTCAAGCCCAAGACCAAGCGCGTGCGCTATGTCGCCGGCAAGACCCGTTCTTGGAAGAAGGCCATCGTCACGCTGGCCGAGGGCGACACCATCGAGGTCTTTGGCAACCAGGCCTAAGACTCGCTGCTGTTGAGTGAGCTCATGCCTCCCAAATAGGGGAGGCGGGAGCTCAAGGTTTTGGGCGTATAAAATGGACACGCCCGGAACCGTGTATACGTCCGGTGTCATCGCACCCGAGGCAGAACCTCGAATCCCTGTCTGCGATGGCTAACGGATTCCTATTGAAAGGGATTGTAATGGCTGTAAAGCACCTTAAGCCGACCTCCGCTGGTAGGCGTTGGCAGACGATCTCCGACTTCTCCGAGATCACCTGCACCAAGCCCGAGAAGTCTCTTCTCGAGCCCCTGCCCAAGAAGGCCGGTCGTAACAACAACGGCCGCATCACCACCCGCCACCAGGGCGGCGGCGTGAAGCGTCGTTACCGCGTGATCGACTTCAAGCGCAACAAGGACGGCGTGCCCGCCAAGGTTGCCACGATCGAGTACGATCCGAACCGTTCCGCTCGCATCGCTCTGCTGCACTACGCTGACGGTGAGAAGCGCTACATCCTGGCCCCCAAGGGCCTCGAGGTCGGTCAGACCATCATGTCCGGCTCTGACGCCGACATCAAGCCGGGCAACGCTCTGCCCCTCGCCGACATCCCCGTCGGTACGCTCATCCACGCCGTCGAGTTCCAGCCGGGCAAGGGCGCTGCTATCGCCCGTTCCGCCGGCAACTCCTGCCAGCTGATGGGCAAGGAGGGCAAGTACGCTATCGTCCGTATGCCTTCCTCCGAGATGCGTCGCATCCTCGTTACCTGCCGCGCCACCGTCGGTGAGGTCGGCAACGCCGATCACGCCAACATTGTCATCGGCAAGGCCGGCCGTAAGCGTCACATGAACGTGCGCCCGACCGTCCGCGGTACCGTCATGAACCCTGTCGACCACCCGCACGGCGGTGGCGAGGGCAAGAACCACACCTCTGGTCGTCCCTCTGTTACCCCCTGGGGTAAGCCGACGAAGGGCCTTCGTACGCGCAAGAAGAAGAAGGTCTCGAACCAGCACATCATTCGTCGCCGTAAGAAGTAATTTCGGATACCGAGTTTTAGGAGAAAGCACTTATGAGCAGAAGTCTCAAAAAGGGCCCGTTCGTGGAGACTCGCCTTCTCTCGCGTATCACCGCGATGAACGAGGCTGGCAAGAAGGACGTCGTGAAGACCTGGTCCCGCGCGTCCACCATCTTCCCCGAGATGGTTGGTCACACCATCGCCGTCCACGACGGCCGCAAGCATGTGCCCGTGTATGTTACCGAGTCCATGGTTGGTCACAAGCTCGGCGAGTTCGCGCCGACTCGTACGTTCCGTGGCCACAAGGCCAAATAGGGGGTTAACCGTAAATGGCAACTAAGTCTATTGAAACTGAGGCCACCGAGGTTCGCGCCGTCGCTAAGTACGTGCGTGTTTCCCCCAGCAAGGCCCGCCTGGTGGTCGATCTGATCCGCCGCAAGCCTGTCGCTCAGGCCTTCGACATCCTCCACTTCTGCGACCGCGCCGTCGCCGTGGATGTCGAGAAGGTTCTCCGTTCCGCCGTTGCGAACGCCGAGAACAACAACGGTCTGCGTGCCGACAACCTGGTTGTCGCCGCTGCCTATGTTGACGAGGGTCCGACGCTTAAGCGCATCCGTCCCCGCGCCAAGGGTTCCGCTTCTCGCATTCTGAAGCGTACTTCCCACATCACCGTCGTCGTTGCTCCTCGAAAGGAGGCGTAAAGCTGTATGGGTCAGAAAGTCTACCCCACCGGCTTCCGTCTTGGCATCACCGAGAACTGGCGCTCCCGCTGGTTCGCAGAGAAGGATTACGCTAAGACCCTCGGTAACGATCTCGAGATCCGCAAGTACCTCGAGAAGCGTCTTTCCCGCGCAGCTGTCTCCCGCGTCGAGATCGAGCGCGCTGGCGACAAGGTGAAGGTCATCATCCTCACCGCTCGCCCCGGCGTTGTCATCGGTAAGAAGGGTGCCGAGATCGATACCCTCCGCACCGAGCTCGAGAAGGTCGCTGGCGTCTCCAAGGGCCAGCTCTCCGTCGACGTTGTCGAGATCAAGCGCCCCGAGCTCGACGCCAACCTCGTTGCTCAGTCTATCGCCGAGCAGCTCGAGGGCCGCGTTGCCTTCCGTCGCGCTATGCGCAAGGCTGTCCAGTCTGCCCGCAAGGCCGGCGCTAAGGGCATCCGTATCCAGTGCTCCGGTCGTCTCGGCGGTGCCGAGATGGGCCGTCGTGAGTGGTACCGCGAGGGTCGCGTGCCTCTGCACACCCTCCGTGCCAAGATCGACTACGGCACGGCTGTCGCCAGCACCACCATGGGCGCTTGCGGCGTGAAGGTCTGGATCTACCTGGGCGAGAAGCTCCCGGGCCAGCCTGTTCCCAACCCTGCACTCGAGGGCTCTTCCCGTCCTCGTCGTCGTAACTCCGAGAGGAGGGGTCAGTAGTGCTTGCCCCTAAGCGTATTCTTCACCGCAAGGTGCAGCGTGGCTCCATGAAGGGCCAGGCCAAGGGTAATACCGAGCTGCATTTCGGTGAGTTTGGTATCCAGGCTCTCGAGGCCCATTGGATCACCAACCGTCAGATCGAGGCCGCTCGTATTGCCATGACCCGCTACATGAAGCGTGGCGGTCGTGTCTACATCACGATCTTCCCCGATAAGCCCATCACCAAGAAGCCTGCCGAGACTCGCATGGGTTCTGGTAAGGGTAACCCCGAGGAGTGGGTGGCCGTCGTCAAGCCCGGCCGCATCATGTTCGAGGTCAAGGGCGTGCCCGAGGAGGTCGCTCGCGAGGCTCTGCGTCTTGCACAGCACAAGCTTCCCATCAAGACCAAGATTGTTGCTGCTAAGAACGCTGAGCAGCGCATCGAGAAGGAGATGGCTGAGGAGGCCGCTCTCGAGGCCAAGTGGGCTGCTGAGGACGCCGCCGCCGCCAAGGAGGAGAACTAATGAAGCCCGCAGAGATTCGTGAGCTCTCGGACGCTCAGCTCGTTGAGAAGCTGAAGGAAATGCGCGCCGAGCTCTTTAACCTTCGTTTCCAGATGGCCACCAGCCAGCTGGACAACACCGCTCGCGTCAACACCGTGAAGAAGGACATCGCTCGCGTCCTCACGGAGCAGCGCGCCCGCGAGATCGCAGCGGAGAAGTCCGCTGTCGCCGAGTAGGACCTAAGGAGAGAACATGACTGATTCGCGTAACTCGCGTAAGGTCCGTACGGGTGTCGTTACCTCCGTCTCCGGTGCCAAGACCATTGTTGTCACCATCACCGAGCGCAAGCGTCACCCCAAGTACGGCAAGATGATGACCAGCTCCAAGAAGCTGCACGCTCACGACGAGGAGTGCACGGCTGGCGTGGGCGATACCGTCCGCGTTATGGAGACCCGTCCTATGTCCAAGATGAAGCGTTGGCGCCTCATCGAGGTCGTCGAGCGCGCTAAATAAGCAGTCGCTCTTACGACTTGTACGTTTCCGAAGATGTGCGTATGTCTGGCTTGCATACCACGGGCCGTATAAAGGCTGCGCACCTCTCTTCGGTTCTTAGTTCGGAGGAACATCTACCATGATTCAGATGCAAACCATGCTGAACGTCGCCGACAACTCCGGCGCTCGCAAGATTCGCTGCATCAAGGTGCTTGGCGGTTCCAAGCGTCGTTATGCAGGCATCGGCGATGTGTTCATCGGTGCTGTCCAGGAGGCTACCCCTGGCGCCAACGTCAAGAAGAAGGACGTTGTCCGTTGCGTCGTCGTTCGCACCGTTAAGGAGATCCGCCGCAAGGATGGCTCCTACATTCGCTTTGATGAGAACGCCTGCGTTGTCATCAACAACGATGGTTCGCCCGTCGGCACCCGTATCTTCGGGCCCGTCGCTCGCGAGCTTCGTGACAAGAAGTACATGAAGATCGTCTCGCTCGCTCCCGAGACCCTGTAGTTAGGGGAGATATATGTATATCAAGAAGGGCGATAAGGTCCAGGTTCTCTCTGGTAAGGATCGCGGCAAGCAGGGCGTTGTCCTGCGTGCTCTCCCCGCCGAGAACAAGGTCGTTGTCGAGGGCGTTTCGGTCGTCAAGAAGGCCGTCAAGCCCAACGCTGCCAACCAGCAGGGCGGCATCGTTTCGCAGGAGGCTCCCATCGACGCCTCCAACGTCAATCTCGTTTGCCCCGAGTGCGGTAAGGTTACCCGCGTCGGTCACGAGAAGGACGGCAAGAACAAGCTGCGCGTCTGCAAGAAGTGCGGCCACAAGTTCTAAGCTGCCCGCAACATCAAGTTGCTAGCAAAGGCCCGGATGCCATGGCACCCGGGCCTTTTTCTATCCCTACTCGATGGCTTCGGTTCTGCCGTCCTGTCATTCCGGTTGCATCCAGTTTTCGGTGCCGTCTCGAATCGAGTGCCGCCAGGTGACACCCTGTCGCGTTTCGTCGGCTTCGGGGACAAAAGTCGGGACAACTCCAAAAACTATTTTCGAACTCAGGGCTTTGAGTTTTTGTTTTTGTCCCAAAGGGCGCGGCGGGATGCCTTTGGAGGCTCGATAGCGCCGAAAACGCCCGTTTTGAAACTTAAAAGCCTTTTCGCGTGCAAGCCGCCAGCTGCAATAGGAAGTGAATCAACGCAGGTGGCTTTCAAGCAGTTTGCAAAACTGCAGGTCGCAGGTCTTCATTGCCAGTAGGAGAAATGAGTAGTCTCAGGTGGCTTGCCCATGAGTTGACGAACGGGATTTGAGATTACGCTGACGTCCGGAAACGCTTCGAGCACGGCGTTACGTTTTTGGGGTTTGGGCGTAGCCCCTGCACCCGCGAGCGCGGGCCTTAAGCCCGCCGAGAGGGTGACGCGTCGAAAACGAAGGGGAAAGAGAGAAGGGGCCGTCCCTATCATTCAGGTTGCGACCGAAGAAGACAAGGAGACCCCCTGAGCCTGAATGATGCCCCACAGACCGCGTCCGACCGAGCTCAAGCCGAGCTTTTCCTGACGTCCGCCTTCGCGAAGATGATGGCTGGATTGGCTATGGATTGGCAACACTTATTTGGACGATTCCGGGAGGGACGGCCCCGCCTCCCTGAACTCGACCGGCGACATGTAGCCCAGCGTCGAGTGGATCCTGAAGTTGTTGTACCAGTGCACGTAATCCAAGAGCTTGGCTCGGAGCTCGCGCGTCCCTCCTCGGTCCTTCGGAGTGGCCGACGATCTCCCCGTTGCAGAGGTCGACGAGCGGGCAGACGTAGTTCCACGACGCCCCGACGCGCACGCAGACCAAGTCGCTGCATATATGGGTGCACGGCGCCCTGCCGCCGAAGCCGCGCGCGACGACGTTCGACACGTCGGCCTCGTTGACCGCCCCGGGGTGCACCTTGAACCTCTTCCTGCCGTATGCGCCGGCCAGGCCGTTCTCCCTCATGATGCGGCAGACGCGGCGCCGGCTGACGGTAACGCCCGACCTCCCGGGCGACGCCTTGATCTTGCGCGATCCGTTCCGGCCCTTGCTGGCGGCGTGCGCCGCCGCGGCCGCCGTCGCCCCCGACATTAAGGTCCTCAAGGGCCGCGTCGTCTCCGGCGACCAGTTCGTCTCGCCCGCGGAACAGAAGGAGCGAATCCTCGCGACCTTCGGCGACCTGTGCTGCGAGATGGAGGGCTGCACCATCGCGCAGGCCGCTTATCTCAACGGCGTGCCCCTCGTCGTCGTGCGCGCCATCAGCGACAAGCCCTGCGCCGAGGGCCGGGTCGTGACTACAACACTTTCGAGAAGAAGGCCGCCTGCGACTGCGCCCGCATCGCCGCGCGCATGGTTAAGCTTTAGGCCCTGCGCGCCGGGGCCCTTCTTTATGTTGGGACCCCGGCGCGCCGGGCCCTTTCCAAAGCGAAGTGTCGAGCCGAAGTGTTGAGCGTCGGCCCTGAATGTTCAATGGCCGTTGTTTTCTGCCCCTCAAGTGGTGGACTTTTCCTCGGAGCTGTTGATTCCCCCACGCGCCCCCTTCCGTTCTCTGTTCTCCCCTTATACTCCTTGTACGAGGAGGTAAGAAGTCATGGACAAGACCACACAGGACAGCTTGGCAAAGAAACCCGTCGACATGAGGGACAGGATTCTCGAGCATCTCGAGGCCCTCACCTCTGCCGTCTCGCTCGACGACCTTGCCCGTCTGTCCACCTCCGACATCGCCGAGACGCTCATCATTTCCAGGAGCCTGGCGAGCCAGTACCTCAACGACCTTGTTCGCGCCGGTCTTGTGGTTAAGGTGGCGGGCAGGCCTGTCCGTTATTTTCATCGCCGCGCGTTCCAGAAGCGTTTTCAGGTAAAGCTCTCTGCAAGCGAGTACGCCTCGCTCGCCGACCTCATCCAGGCGACGGGAATCGCCGATCACCGCGACTTCGCGCGTGCCGTGGGCTTCGACATGAGCCTCAGCTCCGTTGTCGAGCAGTGCAAGGCTGCGGTTCAGTACCCTCCGTTTGGCCTGCCCATCCTCTTGAGCGGCGGCGTGGGTGTCGGTAAGTCTTTCCTTTCTCGCCTTGTGTACGAGTACGGCAAGAACCAGGGCTTGCTGTCCCGCGACTCCTCCTATGTGCGCATCGACTGCGCCGGGGTCCCGGACGCTGCCTCGTTCAACGGGCTTCTTGACGAGTCGATCGCGAAAGCGCGCGGGGGTGTGGTCTTTGTCAACGGCATCGAGGCACTCTCTCCCTCTGCGATGGAGCACTGCCTTGCGACGGCCCTCGGGCTCGATGCCTCCCAGGATGCGCCGCGCGCTCGCCTCGTTCTTTCGACGACGCTTTCCGCCGATGACCTGAAGGTTTCCTCGGCCTACAGCAAAATGCCCATCTGTGCCCGCGTCCCCTCACTCAAGGAGCGGACCCCCGAGGAGCGCGAGGATCTCATCTTGAGCTTCCTGCGCAGCGAGGGGTGCCGAATCGGTTCTGATGTGAAGATCAGCCGCGGCGCATACCGTTGCCTCGTGAACGCGGACTTTTCCGATAACATCGCCGGCTTGCGCGCCTGCGTGACGAACTGCTGCGCCAAAGCGTTCCTCAATCGCGAGGGCGACTACGTCGTCGTTCGCCCGTATCTTCTTCCCAGCGGGCTCCTCTCCTCCGCGCAGATCGATCAACAGCCCGACGATGGCGTTCTGATCGACGCGTCTCTGGATGCCGCCGAGAGCACAGGGCCGGTCGAGCAGGCGCTCGATGCCCTGTGCTCCCTCGATGAGCGATTCTGCGCCGGGGAGCTCTCTGTCTCCGAGCTTGTCTCGCAAGCTGTCTCCGCTGTGCGCGGCGTTGAGGATCACTTGATCTTCGACCACGGCGTCGCCTCCTCGAGGTCGCGCGCCTTCGAGCGCGTCGTGGGCGCGGTCCTTGCCGACGCAGGCTCTTCTTATGGCATCGAGCTTTCGAGGAAGGTCGCTTTTCTACTGGCCCAGGAGATTTGCCTGCAGTTGTGGCCGGGTATCGGCCTGGCTAAGCGAAAGTCTGCCTGTGCGGAGCAAATCTCCCATCTCCTCGGTGCCGTGACCTCCGAATTGCCGTTTGCCTCGAGTGTCTCCGATCAGGTCGCCGCAGACGTGGAAGGGGCGCTGGGAATCTCGCTCGATCACTTCACGAAGACGCTTCTGACGCTGTGCGTCGCATCGGAGTCTCGCGATGCGAAGGCCCTTCGGACGCTCTGCGTCATCTTGTCCCACGGCTACTCAACGGCGACGAGCATCGCCGACGCGGCGAACCGTATGCTCGGCGTGCATGTGTACGAGGCGGTCGACATGCCCTACGACCAGCAGCTGAAGGACATCGTCGGTCCGCTCCAGCGCCTCGTCGACCGCCATTCCTACTGCACCGGGGTCGTGTTTCTTGTTGACATGGGCTCTTTGGAGGAGGCCTATAAGGCCCTCGAGAACGTTACCGACTCCACCATCGGGGTGGTGAACAACGTCTCCACCGGGCTCGCGCTCGAGATCGGGTCCGGGCTGCTCGGCGGCAAGTCCATCGCCGAGGTTCTTGGCGATGCGACCGCCGCGTGCGTGACGCACTGCAAGGTGATCGAGCGCGTCAACCGTGAGGACGCCATCGTCTTCTGCTCCGAGTCCGGGGTCGACGCCGCGGAGAGGATACGCCAGCTCGTCTCGCAGAGCCTCCCGCGCACCATAGGCGCGCGCCTGCTCACGCGGCCCTTCAAGCAGCTCGTCACGAACGGGTCGAACGACGCCGTTTTCTCCGAGCACCGCGTCTGCGCCGTCATCGGCACGGGAGACCCCGGGATCGCCTCCGTCCCCTTCGTCGCCCTCGAGGACATCATGTCGACGGCGTCCGCCTCTAAGGTCGATGCCGTGTTCGGCAGGTGGCTTGACGCTTCCGAGCTCTCTTCTTTCCACGAGAAGCTGCTCTCGAACATGACGCTGCAGAACGTCATCCGCTCCATCACCATCCTCGACCCGGAGCGGCTATTCCACGAGATCGAGAGCGCCGTGCACGAGCTTCAGCGCAGGACAGGCGAGAAGATCGGCAGCAACGCTATCATTGGGCTCTACGTCCACCTCTGCTGTCTCGTCGAGCGCCTTGTTACCAGAAACCCCATTGAGACCTACGTTGGCCAGGACCGCTTCGAGGAGGAACGCATCGATTTCATCGAGTCCTTCAGGCAGAGCTTCTCGAGCATCTCGACGCGCTATCGCGTAGAGGTTCCCGTAAGCGAGATCGCATATGTCTTCGACTACATAAGCGTGAGCGCCGCCCCGGCGCGAGAAGAGCGCCTCGGCTCCTCGGACCTCCTGCTCGACGAGTGACCTTCCCCGCGCCGCCGCAAGCTGACCGCGCGTCCTCAATAATCCGATAACCCCTTGCCCGGCGCGAATCCGGATAGCGCCGAGGCAGTACCGAACGCAAAACTTCATTTGATAGGAGCAAACATGAGTGTTGTTATGGCACGAATCGACAATCGCCTGCTTCACGGCATCATCGTGACGCAGTGGGCCCCGGTGTCGGGCGCGACCCGAGTCATGGTCATCGACGACAAGGTCGCCGGCGACGAGGTCCTGAAGTCCACCATGAGGATGGCGCGCCCCGCGGGCATGGCCGTTTCGATCATCTCCGAGCAGACCGCGCTCAAGAACTTCGCCGCGGGCAAGTACGACCGCGAGAAGGTCTTCGTCATCGCCAAGGAGCCCGAGACGATGCTTCGCCTGGTCGAGTCGGGCGTCGAGCTCCCGTCGCTGGTCGTCGGCGGCTCGCTCGTCAAGGAGGACGGCATCCAGCTCACCCAGCGCGCCTACGCCTCCGCCGAGAACGTCCAGAGCTACAAGGCGCTCATCGCCCGTGGCGTCAAGGTGACGGCCCAGTTCGTGCCCGCCGACAAGCCCGTCTCCGTCGCAGACCTCATCTAAGGGGGAAATATGGTCAACTTCACTATCCTGCAGGTCGTCCTTTTGACCCTACTGGCCTTCATCAAGCACGTGGACTACTACGGCATCCCGATGATCTTCGTCAATTACGCCGTTTTCTGGGGCCTCATCACCGGAGTCGTCATGGGCGACTGGAAGACCGGCCTTGTCATCGGCGGCACCATTCAGCTCATGCAGCTCGGCGTCGCGGGCTTCGGCGGCTCTTCCATTCCCGACTACGGCACGATGGCCATCATCGCCACCGCCTACGGCGTGACCCTGGGCTCCGACACGGGCCTCGCCATCGGCCTGCCGGTCGGCATGCTCGGCATCCAGCTCGACGTCGTCGCCAAGATCCTCAACGGCTTTGTCGTCGAGAAGTCCCAGAAGTTCTGCAACGAGGGTAAGTTCAATCAGATGAACGCCATCCTGTGGGTCTGCCCCGCGCTCTTCGGCCTGTGCGCCGCCCTGCCCGTCTTTGTCTCCGTGACGCTCGGCCAGCCCGCCGTCAACTGGCTCCTCGAGGTCATGCCCCAGTGGTTCCTCTCCGGCCTCACCCTCGCCGGCAAGATGCTCCCGGCCGTCGGTATCGCCATGCTGCTCCGCTACATGCCAACCGCCAAGTACTTCCAGTACCTGCTCGCCGGCTTCTTCCTCTCGGCCTTCCTGAACGTGCCCATCATCGGCGCCGCCATCGTCGGCGTTGCCCTCGCGATTGCGTTCTACCAGCGTGCCGAGAGGGACACCGAGCTCGCCGCCCACGCTTCCGCAGACGCCTTCATCGGAGAGGATGAGTAACCATGGAAAACGAGAACATCACCGCCGTCGCCGAGGGCAAGCCCTCCGGCTACAAGGTCACCAAGAAGGACCTGCGCAACGCGAACTGGCGCTGGCTCATGAGCGTGTGCACCTTCAACTACCAGACCCAGCAGGGCGCCTCAGTCGCCTACGCCCTCTCGCCGGTCCTGAGGAAGATCTACACGAACGACGAGGACTATAAGCAAGCGCTCAACAACCACTTCCGCTACTACAACACCCAGCCTTGGCTCGCCGCCATCATCCTTGGCGCCTGCGTGGCCATGGAGGAGCGCGACGGCCTAGCGGCGGCGGACGCCGTCCAAGACCTGAAGATCGGCACCATGGGACCGCTCGCCGGCGTCGGCGACTCCCTGCTCATGACCATGATCCCGACCATCATGGGCTCCATCGCCGCCTACATGGCCATCGAGGGCAACCCCGTGGGAGCCGGCATCTGGTTCGCGCTCATCCTGGCCATCTTCTGGGTCCGCATGCACGCCCTCGAGTTCGGCTACAAGCAGGGCGTGAAGCTCGTCACCGACTTCAGCGAGAAGCTTCCCAACCTCACTGCCGCCGCCTCCGTGCTCGGCCTCACCGTGGTCGGCTGCCTCATCGCCTCGGTCATCGGCGTCACCTGCCCGATTAGCTTCAGCTTCGGCGACGTCGCGATGGAGATTCAGCCGCTGCTCGACAAGATCCTGCCTGCCATGATCCCCGCCGCCATCACGGGAAGCGCGTATTACCTTCTTACCAAGAAGAACGCGAGCATGACGGCCCTCATCCTCGTGGTGATCGTCCTCGCGATGGTCGCCTCCGCCGCCGGCATCCTCGCCTAGCTTCGACCCAAGAGATTGGTGAATCAATGAGAAAGATAGTTGTGGCGAGCCATTCCCTTCTCGCCCAGGGCTTCAAGGACACCCTCGAGTTCCTTACGGGTAAGGGCGACGCCGTCAACGCCGTGTGCGCCTACGTGAACGACAACGGCGAGGGGCTCGACGCGGCGGTCGAGGCGGCTCTTTCGGGCACTGACGAGGTCGTCGTCCTCACCGACGCGTACGGCGGCAGCGTGAACCAGCGTTTTTCCCGCTTCGCCTCCGACCGGATCCACGTGATCGCGGGTGTCAACCTCCCGCTCGCCATGACGGTCGCGCTCGCGCGCCCCGACGAGAAACTCGACTTCGACGCCCTCGTCAACGAGGCGCGCCAGCAGATCATCTACGTGAACGGTGCCAGTTCCGCCGAGTGCGACGACGACGAATAGAGGAGGTCGACGATGAGAGAGTTCCTTAAGGACGTGTGGATGCACGGCGGTGAGGAAAGCCGCGCCATCACCCCCGAGAACATCACGGGCGAGAAGGGCCGCGCCGCCATGTCGGCCAGCCACCTCGGCGTCGGCCGCAAGGGCTCGTGCTGCGTGCCCCTTGAGTCCGGCGAGACCATCACGCTCGCGGACATCGAGGGCCCCGGCATCATCCGCCACATCTGGATGACCGTCCCCGACAAGACCGTCGCCGGCAGCTTCGTCATGCGCGACCTCGTGCTGCGCTTCTACTGGGATGACGAGGAGACCCCCTCGGTCGAGTGCCCTGTCGGCGACTTCTTCTGCAACGGCTTCGGTGAGCGCGCCATCGTCAACTCGATGCCCATCTGCGTGAACCCGACGGGCGGCATGAACTGCTACTTCGAGATGCCCTTCAGGAAGCACGCCAAGGTCACGCTTACGAGCGAGCACCCCGGGTTCATTAAGTACATCTTCTACACGTTCAACTACGCGCTCACCGACGTGCCGGACGACGCCATGTACTTCCACGCCCGCTTTAACCGCGAGCGCAGCACCCGCAGGGGCGTCGACTACACCGTGCTCGACGGCGTGCGCGGCAAGGGCTACTACGTCGGCACCTACATGGCCCTGTGCGCCCTGGAGCGCTATTGGTGGGGCGAGGGCGAGATGAAGTTCTTCCTCGACGGCGACGAGGAGTTCCCCACGGTCACCTCAACGGGAGCCGAGGACTACTTCGGCGGTGCCTGGGCCTTCCTCGACAGGCCGCCCCACGCGCTGCCCGAGGCGCAGTGCTTCAACACGCTGTTCGCCGGCTACCCGTACCGCTCGACGCGCGACGCCACGCGCGACCGCTTCAGCGCGGGCAAGCCGAACCCGAACCCGATGCTCGCGACCAACGACGACGCGCTGCCCAGGCACGGCCTCTACAGGTGGCACCTTCCCGACCCGATCTCGTTCAAGGAGGACCTGCGCGTGACGTTTCAGGACCTCGGCAACGACGACATCAAGCTCTACGAGCGCGAGGACGACATCTCCACCGTCGCCTACTGGTACCAAAGCGAGCCGCACGCCGTGCTCGCCCCGTTTGCCGCAAGGCAGGACCGCGTGCCCAGGTAGGGTCGCCTCGAAACAAGCCAACGTTATGGGCGCCCGCGGTTGACCATGACTGCGGGCGTCCCTTTGCAAGGAGGATCACATGAGCGAAAAGCAAATGAGGCTCGGCGCCCTCGAGGCCGGCGGGACCAAGATGGTCTGTTCCGTGGTGTCCGGCGACGGCGAGGTCCTCGACCGTATAGAGACCCCGACGCTTACGCCCGCCGAGACCGTCCCGCAGATGATCGAGTGGTTCACTGCCCGCGATGTGGACGCGTTGGGCATCGGCGCCTTCGGCCCGACCTGCGTCGACCCCGACGACGAGCGCTACGGCTCCATCCTCCAGACGCCCAAGCTTGCGTGGCGAGGCTATGGTCTTCGCGCCGCGTTCGCCGACGCTCTCGGGATTCCGGTGGCCTACGACACGGACGTGAACGTTGCCTGCCTCGGCGAAGTGGTCTTCGGCTGCTGCAAGGGGCTCGAGGACGCCGTCTACGTGACCATCGGCACCGGCGTGGGCGCGGGCGTCATGTGCGCGGGCAGGCTCCTTCACGGCATGCTGCACCCCGAGGCCGGCCACATGCTGGTAAGGACCCGTCCCACCGAGGAGGGACGCTGCGTCTGCCCGAGTCACGCGAGCTGTCTCGAGGGCCTCGCCTCCGGCCCCGCCATCACCGCGCGCTGGGGAAAGCCCGCGGCCGAGCTCGCGGACAACGATGAGGTGTGGGCGCTCGAAGGGGATTATCTGGGGCAGATGTGCGCGAACCTCGTGCTCATGTACTCGCCTCGCCGCATCGTCCTCGGCGGCGGCGTGATGCACCAGGAGCAGCTCTACGGCATCGTCCGCAAGAAGACCCTCGAATATCTGGGTGGCTACATCCAGACCGCCGAGCTTAAGGACATGGAGAGCTACATCTGCGCCCCGGGCTGCGGCGGCGACCAAGGAATCCTCGGCGCGGCCGAGCTGGCAAGAAGGGCGCTCGCGTAACTTGCGCTCTCTCCGCCATACAACGCGTTAAGAAAAGACGAGCGCTTCTTGCCAATTGAGCGGCAAGAAGTGCTCGTCTTTTGCATTTGTTTTTGGGGCAGGACGCCCCGCCTCCGCTAGAGTCCCTGGACCGCCACACCCACGAGGTTTGGACCGGTGTGGACAAGAAGCGCGGGGCTGATGTCGGAGCGGACGACCTCCACCGCGTTGGCCACGCGCTCGCACAGGGCCTGCTCCATGCGGTCGTAGAGGTCGGCGTGGGCCGAGGTGCAGCTCACGGCAAAGCGCACCTTGGGGTGCTTCTCGACGATGGCGGCGATGAGCTTGACCTCGGTGCGATGCGGTACTTGCACAGCCATTTCGTGTGCGCAAGGCTGTTGGCTTTCTGGGCCACAGCAATCACCTTCCCCTTAGTATGATGGCCTGAACAATCCTCATGCTAGGGGGAAGGTTTTTGTCGCGTAGCGGAAATTGGCCTCCACCCGCTGAGCGGGTGGCTTTCTATGCCGCGCGTGCCGCACGGCACGAACTAAAGTCCATGAATAAAACGAGGAAGGCCACGTCCGGCCTCCCTCGCAAAGAGTCTCTGATTGCTCCCACTCATTGGGGACAGACTTACATGAGTGATTGCACTCATTGGGGACAGACTTAAATGAGTGTTCTTGAAATGCCGGCGCCTGGGGACGTTCTTTTTCTGTCTGCAGTTTGGGACGGTCCTTAGAGCTGCAGCGCGCCATGAGTGACGAGGCTAAGCGGATCATCCTGTCTTTTGAGTTCTAAGCATAAGCCCCTGTCTCTGAGCAATGACCAGTGCGCATTTGTGCGTATTTGGGTGCGTCGGATTGCGTGAATATGCGTATAGAAGCGCCGTTTACGGGGCAAATATGACCGTTTAGCGGTGAGGTACGCAGAAACACGCACAGACGCGCGCGTCTGTGCGAATATAGAGCTGTCCGAAATGCAAGACGTTCTATGACACAGGAGGCACATGATGGCAGATTCCAAGCGGGTTCCACTCGACTCCGCGGCAGCCGCCAAAGCAGCGTTCGCTTCGGTCCAGGACAAGCCGTTCCCCGACGATATTTTTACGGCTCCCGAGCTCCATTGGGCCGTGATCGGGTGCGGCGTTATCGCCAACCAGATGGCTCAGTCCCTTGCTCTTGCCGGTCGCAAGCTTGCGGGCGTCGCCAACCGTACGCTGTCCAAGGCTCAGGCTTTTGCCGAGCAGTATGGCATCGAGAAGGTCTACGACACGGTTGAGGACCTCTACGCCGATCCTGGCATCGACGCCGTCTACATCACTACCCCGCACAACACTCATATCACCTATCTGCGCGCTGCCCTGGCAGCCGGCAAGCACGTGCTCTGCGAGAAGGCCATTACCCTCAATTCCGCTGAACTCGATGAGGCCCGTGCCATTGCCGCCGAGCACAACGTTGTCCTTATGGACGCTACCACGGTGCTTCATATGCCCTTGTATCAGGAGCTGCGTCGTCGCATGGATGCCGGCGAGTTCGGCCGCATGAACCTCGCTCAGCTCAACTTTGGTAGCTACAAGGAGTACGGCGACCTGACCAACCGTTTCTACAATCGCAACCTTGCCGGCGGTGCCATGCTCGATATTGGCGTGTATGCCCTTTCGGTCATGCGCCTGTTTATGGCCAGCCAGCCAACCGAAGTTGTTTCGCTCGGCAACACCTGCGAGACTGGTGTCGATGTCGCGGGCGGCATTGTCTGCCGAAACGCCGAGCAGCAGCTGGGCGTCGTGAGTCTTACGCTCCACTCCAAGCAGCCCAAGCGCTCGATTATTAGCTTCGATAAGTGCTATATCGAGGTCAACGAATATCCGCGTGCCGATCATGCGACGATCGTGTGGACTGCGGACGGTCATCGCGAGGAGGTCGCCGCGGGCACCGAGGCTTACGCCCTATGCTACGAGATGGCTGACCTCGAGAAGGCCGTCGCCGGCGATGATTCCAAGCGTGAGCTTCTGGATTATGCTTCTGATGTTATGGAGCTGATGACCAAGCTCCGTGCCGATTGGGGAGTCGTCTACCCCGAGGAGGAGTAAGCGATGCTCGCGGAAGATAGACTCAATGCGATCGTCTCGATGGTGCAACAGGCTGGCTCAGTAACGGTGCCAGAGCTTGCCGATGCCCTGGGTGTGACGGCTTCTACCATTCGACGCGACCTGCAGACACTTGACCGAGCGCACCGCATCGCCAAGGTGCACGGCGGCGCGACAAGCCTTGAGCGCGCGCACGTGACGCGCGACCTAACGCTTAATGAGCGCAGCGATCTCCATAACGACGACAAGGAACGTATCTGCGCCCGTGCGGCGGCGCTGGTAGAGCCCGAGAGCTTTGTGTACATCGATTCGGGTTCGACGACGCTCAGGCTCATCGAGCATCTTCCGCATCTCGAAGGGGTCACCTATGTGACTGATTCCGTGCTCCATGCTCAGCATCTCGCTTTGCGCGGCATGCGTACCGTGGTGCTGGGCGGCGAGCTCAAACCCGAGACCGAGGCGCTCGTTGGCCCCGATGCCTTGGCAACCTTAGATCGCTACAACTTCAACTGTGGCTTTTGGGGCTCTAATGGCATCGCCGCCGAGCAGGGCTTCACGGCGCCCGATATCGAGGAGGCCCAAGTAAAGCGCATCTCGATGCGTCATACGGCCAAACGCTTCGTAATCTCGGACGCCAGCAAATTTGGCATGGTGGCGCCCGTCAAGTTTGCGGACTTCCGCGACGCAACGATTATTACCGCAGGCGAGGTCCCCGCCAAGTACCGGGCAATGGACAACGTCATCACGGTCTAACAGCAGGGGACGGGCTAAGGCCAAAACCACCACAAAGGTGCCTGTCCCCATTGTGGTGGTTAGTAACGAAAACCGAGTAGTTTTCTCAATAGAAAAGCGGCAACGTCCATCACGGGCGTCGCCGCTTTCGTTGTCTGCCGGTTTGTCTAAGTCTGTAACAACTGGACCGTAAAAAGTGGGCTAGGTGTTACAGATCGAGATACTTACGAACCGCGCCGTCCCTTTGTCTCAATCTGTAACATCTGGGACTGATTTTGCCGAGTTACTGTTACAGATTGAGATTATTCCCTTGAGGGGATTCGAATGTCTCGATCTGTAACAGATGGACCGCAAAATGGGCTTTAGCTGTTACAGATCGAGATGTTTGGGAATCCGGCAGAGCCATCGCGGCAAAACCATCATAAAGGTGCCTGTTCCCATTGTGGTGGTTTAGGGCTCCCAGGGGCAAGGGGCTTCGATGTGGATGTGCTCGCCGGTTACGGGATGCGTAAAGGACACGCTGTGGGCGTGGAGCATCAGGCCGCAGGGACGCGGCGTTCCGTACAGGTCATCGCCCACCAGGGGATGGCGCTCGCTGGCCAGATGTACGCGGATCTGGTGCTTGCGGCCGGTGAGCAACTCGACATCGATATACGAGCGCGTGGGCAGGCCACGGCGGCTCTTAAGACGTTTGAGCACCTTCACGCGTGTTTGAGACGGCTTGCCGCTGGCGCCGACGCGCATCTTTCGACTGTCGTGACGGTCGCGGGCGATGGGCTTGTCGATGAGCTTTTCGTTCCAGTCGATCTTGCCCTCGGCCAGCGCCAGGTAGTGCTTTTCGAACGCGTGGTCGATGATCATCTGGTCAAAGGCGGGCTGCGTCTGCTTGTCGAGTGAGAACAGCACCACGCCGGTGGTGTCACGGTCCAAGCGGTTGAGCGGCTGCATGTCGGTCGCGGCAAAGCCGTCGCCCATCGCCAGCAGCAGGTCGCTGGCGTAGTCGGTGAGTGTACGCTCGCCGGTGCCATCGCCGTGGACGATCATGCCGGCAGGCTTGTCGATGGCCATGAGCCAGGCGTCGCAGTAGAGGACTTGGGGTTCTTCGTTCACGTGTAAGCCTTTCAGTTAGCTGATTCCGACAAACATGCAGCCCGAGGTCGCCCCGCGTAGGCGGGCGGCGGGCTTGCGACCGGCCTGCGCGGCCTCGACGGCGCGACGGACGCGGGCGACGGCACGGCCCACCTCATCCGTCTCGAGCAGCGTTCCGTCCACCATGAGACGGCGCACGCCGGCGTCGAGCAGCTGTGGAACCTGCGGTGTGAGGTCGATGGGGTAGGCGTCGTACAGGCGAGAGCGGCCGTGGATGTCGGTACGCACCGGCATGACCTTGCCGTCGATATTCTTGAGCGAGAGCTTGCGGGCACGCAGGCGGCAGTTGGCGCAATCGTGGATGCAGCCGTTGGCAACCTGCAGAATGCAATGCTCGCTTGTCATGACGCGCGGGCGGCCAAAGACGGTGATGCCCAGAGCCGCGGGCGCGGCGGCGCCGAGCGAGACAATCTCGTCGAGCGTGATCTCGGGCGAGAGCCAAAACGCGCCGGCTCCGCGTTCGGCGAGTGCCTCCATGCAGGGCGTGTTGTGCACCGGCAGGCAAGAGCGAATCTCGGCCGTGGCGCCAACCTGGGCGGCCAGGGCAAGCTCAGAGATGTTGCCAATAGCGACCGTGGCGCCGGCAACAACCCATGGGTCAACGCGGACGTGGTCAACGGCGCGGCAGACCTCATCGAGCACGGGTACGATGTCCTGCTCAAACGTATCGGCGGGGGAGAGCTTGGCCGCATCGAGCGCGTCGGTGGTCATGTAGATGCGCGTTGCACCCTCCGCCCGCGCTGCCTCGGCGGCCTCGAGCGAGGTGACGGTGGCGCAGATCTGCGGCTCGTCGCGGTAGTGCTCGGGCGCGGGGCGGGAATCACTGGTGACAATCGCCGGCAGCTCGAGCGTTTTCGCGCGCTCCGCGTACGGCGCCAGAATGGCCTCTTCCAGCGCCTTGCAAGCGGCGGCGCGCACCTTATGTACGGCGGAGAAACCCATGCCACAGCCCTCATCGAGCGCCACCTCAAAGCTCGCAGCCTCAAAGGGAGAGGAACCCATGCGGCCGACGTGCTCAACCAGATCGGACGCCTCGACCGCACGGGTCTTGGCGGCTTCGACGGTAAAGCCCGTGGCCGTGGCCGTAAGCGAAGGGTCGTCGCAGCAGGTGAGCGTAACGGTAAACGGCTCGCCCAGACGCGCCACGACGGACACATCAACAGCGCGGCGGCGCAGCACATCGCGCTTGAGCGCGGCGCCGGCGGCGTCGATGGCACGCTGGCTGCGAATCACGCGGACACGGCAGCCCTCGGGCATGCTACGGGGCACGCGACACTCGATAACATCGCCGGCAGCGGCATCATCGGCGGCAATGGTGGTCAGGAACTGGTCAAACTCGTTATCGTGGCGAAGCTCCAGCAGGTCGCCCTTGCCCACGGGCTCAAACAGCTCAATGCGGGCGATGGCGGCGCGGCGACGGCGGTCGTCGGGCTTGAGGCCGCGCACATCGCGGTTGGCCGGGCGGCTGCCCAGCACCGTGCCCACGATCTGTCCGCGGTTGTTGGAACGCTCATAGCTCATCATCTCGTCGCCCGAGGTGCCGTCCTGATAGGCGTGCGTAAAGTCGCGGTTAAAGCAGCGCTTGAGCTGGCGCTGACGGGCGGCTTCCTCGTCCTTAGAGGTCGAAACATCGGCCAGCATATCGTCAATCTGATGACGATACACATCAACGATGGAGTACACGTAATCGGGCGCCTTCATGCGGCCCTCGAGCTTGAGCGACGCGGCGCCGGCGTCATACAGACGGCGAACAAGCTGCGAGGTGTTGGTGTCACGCGGGCACAGCGCGCGCTCGCGACCGGCAGGGGAGAGCGAGCGGCCGTTCTCGTCGATCAGCTCGTAGGGCAAGCGGCAGGGCTGGGCGCACATGCCACGGTTGGCCGATCGTCCCGCCATGGCAAAGCTCGAAAGCAGACACAGGCCCGAGTAGCAAAAGCAGATGGCGCCATGGCTAAAGACCTCAAGGTCCACATCGGGCGCGGCATCGTGAATGGCGGCAATCTCGTCGATGGAAAGCTCGCGCGAGAGGGTCACGCGGTCGGCGCCCTGCTCGCGGCACCAAAGGGTTCCGCGGTCGTCGTGGATGTTCGCCTGGGTCGAGATATGCGTCTCGATGCCGGGCATGGTGCGCTTGACCTCAAAGAACAGGCCCCAGTCCTGGATGATGAAGGCGTCGGCGCCCAGCGTGGAGCAGCGATGGATGAGCTGCAGCGCATCGCTCATCTCGGATTCCTTGATGACGATGTTGACCGTGACGTAGACGCGCGAGCCGGCCAGATGCGCGGCGCGGCAGGCCTGCTCAAAGGCCTCGTCGGTAAAGTTGGTGGCCTTGCGGCGGGCGTTGAAGCTGCCCATGCCGCAGTAGATGGCGTCTGCCCCGGCGGCGAGTGCGGCGGCAAAGGGCTCGGGCCCTCCGGCGGGCGCCAAAAGCTCGGGTCTGCGGTTGGTGGTTCGACTGGCGGTTGCGGTCATATCCTGCCTTTCAAAATGCTCAGATAATCAAAAGTATAGTGGTGCCGTCGCGGCAGGCGATGCCCGTGCTCTAAGCGGGATAAAGTCTTCAGCAGCTTGGACTGGCTGCTTCACATGAGAACCGTTCAGCGGTCCGGGGAAACCGTTGGGCGATAAAATATTCTCGCAACGTGATAATAATCTTGCATCGCGCGGAAACCTTGAGTACTATCCCAATCAAGCGCGGTGTTCAGACCGAACTGTGCCTCCCGGTGTGAACGCCGCGCTCCCGTTCCCTTTTACTTGTAAGGAGAAAAACATGAGCAAGACCGTCGTGTCTTCCGATAACGCACCCGCAGCCATCGGCCCGTATTCCCCTGGTATCCAGACCGGCAACATGGTGTTCCTGTCCGGCCAGCTGGGCATCGATCCCGCAACTGGCAAGATGCCCGAGGGCGTCGAGGCCCAGGCCAAGCAGTCCCTTGCTAACGTCGAGGCCCTGCTGACCGCTGCCGGCGCCACCTTTGCCGATGTCGTCAAGACCACAGTCTACCTGGCTGACATTGCCGACTTCGCCGCCGTGAACGAGATCTACGCCTCCAAGTTCGAGGCCCCGTTCCCCGCGCGCAGCGCTTTCCAGGTTGCCGCTCTTCCGGCTGGCGGTCTGGTCGAGATCGAGGTCGTCGCCGCTCTCTAAGGCGTTGACCACAACTAAACATGACATGCAAAAAGACCCTGCAGCGCGTGCGAGCTGCAGGGTCTTTTGTCAAGCGATGCGACAAAAATGATCCGTTTCCCTTCGTCCCCAAGGGATCACGTTTAGCCCTCCTTGCGAACTTTTTGCAGGTAGCGGTAGACGCTGGGCTCCGAGATGCCCAGCGCGGTGGCGGCGCAGGCCACGGCGCCCTTGAGCATAAACACGCCGTTGCCGTTGAGGTGGCGAATGACGTCCACGCGGTCGCTCTGGCCAAGCGACGCTACATCCAGCCCGCGCGCGCTCAGCAACTCGGCAATGCTGCGGTCGATGAGCTCCTGTGTGGACTCCGAAAGGCTTTCGACCTCGATAGGGGCGGGCTCCGTGCGCGTCGGCGCCGCGTCGAAGCAGGCCATGAGCTGCTGTGCCATGGCGTTGATGGAGCGCACGGTCGAGAGATCGGTGTTGACGCAGAGCATGCCGACGATCTCTTTATCCTCGCGGATAAAGTACGTCGCTGACTCCAACGTCTTGCCACCGGCACCGCGCCCCTCATAGCCCGTAATAAACGGCAGGTCGCGATACTTTGGGTCGTGCATGATCTTGAGCGCCAGATCGGTGGCGGGACCGCCGACCTTACGGCCGCTCACGATGCCGTTGCGAATATCGACGATGGCGTGGTCGGGATCCGAGAAATCGTGCAGCACGATCTCGCTGTTTTTGCCGAGTATCTGCTCCAGGAAATCGACCATCGGCAAAAAGCGACGTACGGTCTCGTTCACGGGCAACTCCTTTGGGTGAAAGCGGAAGTTTCATAACAATTTTTTCTCATGGTAACACGCTGCTCATCATCTCGTATATCCGCAGGTACATGACGTAATGCAGACGAACGGTATGATTTTGGCGGTAAACGGTCGACCAAAAGAAAAGTTAGATGCTATTTTGGCCAGACACTTTCCTGACCTGCGGAAATGCATTATCTCAGCTGAAGAATAGTCTGATAACAAAAAATTATTATTGAGAATGAGAATCATCTTTAATACGATATGCAACGAAGGCACAACCTCAACCCCGCACTGCGTCACAATAGGGCGTTAGATGCGAAAACAACTATTTCGAGGATTGGTGGTCAAATGACCCAGGAGACGGTTACGAACGGCACTGAAGCCCTGTTCACTCGTGAAGGCATGCCTCCCGTTAAGGAAATGATCCCGTGTGCCCTTCAGCACGTACTGGCATCGTTTGCCGGCATCATCACCCCGGCTGTCATCATGGCCGGCGTCTACGGCTTTAATAGCCAGCAGAGCACCGACATCATCCAGGTCGCGCTCATTCTTTCGGCGATCGACACGGCCCTTCAGGCCTTTGCCCCCTTCCGTCGCATCGGCGGCGGCCTGCCCATCGTCATGGGCGTTTCGTTCGCGTTCCTCCCGGCCCTGCAGGCCATGGGTGCCTCGGGCTTTAGCTTTGGCGCGCTGTTGGGCGGCGAGATTGTCGGCGGTGCCGTCGCGGTCCTCTTTGGTCTGGCCTACAGCAAGATTAAGTGGCTGTTCCCACCCGTCGTGACCGGTACGGTCATCTTCTCCATCGGCGTTTCGCTGTATCCCACGGCCGTCAAGTATATGGCCGGCGGTATGGGTACGCCACTGTGGGGCACCCCGCAGGCCTGGTGCGTCGCTCTTATCACCTTCGCCGTGGTCTTTGCGCTCGCCAACTTTGGCAAGGGCACGCTCAAGCTGGGATCCGTGTTCTTTGGCATGATCGTTGGCATGATCGTTTCGATCCCCTTTGGCATGATCGACTTCTCCAGCGTCGCCACCGCTCAGGTCTTCGCCCTTCCCAAGCTCATGCCCTACGCGCTCGAGTTTGATCCCGAAGTCTGCATTACCCTCGCTGTTGTGTTCCCCATGGTTGCCATCCAGGTAATCGGTGACGTCTCCGCCGCCTGCCTGGGCTCCATCGACCGTATGCCCACCGAGCGCGAGCTCTCCGGCGCTATCGTGTCCCAGGGCCTCACCTCTATGGTCGGCGGCCTGCTGGGCGGTCTTCCCACCAGCGCCCTTGGCCAGAACGTGGGCATCATCTGCTCCAACAAGGTCGTCAACAAGTGGGTCTTTGTGATCATCGCGGCCGTCTTTGCCATCGCCGGTCTGTTCCCGCAGCTCTCTGCCGTC
The DNA here is from genome assembly GCF_003465685.1 of Collinsella sp. AF04-24. NCBI lineage: Bacteria > Bacillati > Actinomycetota > Coriobacteriia > Coriobacteriales > Coriobacteriaceae > Collinsella > Collinsella sp. AF04-24. Next base: position 66,819 of record NZ_QSBK01000004.1, on the reverse strand, counting down.
CTTTCCGCTATCCCGCAGCCCGTCATCGGCGGCGCGACCGTCGGCGTCTTTGGCACCATCACCATGAACGGCGTGCGCATGTTCACCCGCGAGGGCCTCACGCAGCGCACCACCACCATCGTCGGTACCTCCGTCGTCTTTGGCCTGGGTATCTGGATGGCCAGCGGTTGCCTTGCCGGCGAGGGTATGCCCGCCTGGGTGTCCACCGTCATCGGCTCCAATGCCGTAACCCCCACCGCCATCATGGCCATCGTCCTTAACCTGATTCTTCCGCAGACGCCGGTCGTGGCTCAGCACATCGATGCTGCCAAGGACGCTGCCGTGGATCTGGTCTTGCCCGAGAGCAAGAAGTAGCCAATTCGGTGCTATTCGTCGGCGGGCGCATCGCCTCGTCCGCCGACGTCATGCGGCGCCAAGCCGCACTTCAAAGGGTTTGTCCCTTTGGTGAAGCGTTGACGGGAGAGGGCCCGTTTCCGGTGTAGGCCGGCGCTTCGCACTCCGCCATGTCAGAGGTGTCAAACCCCGCCCCTGATGTTGAAGGGAGCATCCATGCTTCTGGTCGCTAACGGTTCTGTCTTTACCCGCAATGCTCAGACCCCGTTCATTCCAAAAGGTGCGGTCGCCATTGACGGAGATACGATCGTCGAAGTGGGCCCCGAGTGCGAGCTCAAGGCCAAGTACCCGGATGCCGAGTACGTCGACGCCCGGGGCAACCTCATCATGCCCGGACTCATCAACTGCCACACCCACATCTACTCGGGTTTGGCCCGCGGCCTTGCCATTAAGGGCTGTAACCCTACCAACTTCCTGGAGAATCTTGAGCAGCAGTGGTGGAAGATCGACGACAACCTGACGCTCGACGGCACCAAGGCCAGCGCCTATGCCACGATTCTTGACTCCATCCGCGATGGCGTCACCACGATCTTCGATCACCATGCGAGCTTCTGCGAGATTCCGGGAAGCCTCTTTACCATTAAGGATGCCGCTCAGGAGCTGGGCATGCGTTCGTGCCTGTGCTACGAGGTCTCCGATCGCCGCGGCCAGGAAAAATGCGACCAGGCCATTGCCGAGAACGCCGAGTTTGCCCAGTGGGCCGCCAAGGAGCGTCGCGATAACGACAACCACATGATCGCCGCCATGTTTGGCGGACATGCCACCTTTACGCTGTCGGACGAGACCATGGATAAGATGGCCGAGGCCAACAACGGCCTGACCGGCTTCCACATCCATGTGTGCGAGGGCATGAATGACGTGTGGGACTCCCGCCTCAACCGCGGTGGCATCAGCCCCGTCGAGCGCCTGCTGCAGCACAATCTGCTGGGTCCCGACACCATGCTCGGCCACTGCATCCACGTGACGCCTGCCGAGATGGATATCGTCAAGGAGTCCGGCACCTGGCTCGTCAACAACCCCGAATCCAATATGGGCAACGCCGTGGGCTGCGCCCCCGTGCTCGAGTTCTTCCGCCGCGGTATCCCCGTGTGCATGGGCACCGACGCCTACACCCACGATATGCTCGAGAGCCTTAAGGTCTTCCTGATCATTCAGCGCCACAACGCCGCCATGCCCAACGTGGGCTGGTGCGAGGCCATGACCATGCTGTTCGAGAACAACGCCAAGATGGCGAGCAAGTACTTCGATCGCAAGCTCGGCGTGCTCGAGGCCGGCGCTGCCGCCGATGTCATCGTCATGGACTACAAGCCCTTTACGCCGCTGAGCGAGGAGAATATCGACGGCCACATGCTCTTTGGCATGATGGGCAAAAACTGCCGCACCACCATCATCAACGGCCGCGTCCTGTACAAGGATCGTGAGTTCGTTGGGATTGATGAGGACAAGATCAACGCGTGGACCATGGCCGAGTCCAAGAAGCTCTGGAGCACGCTCAACGATCGCGTGCACTAATTCCAATTGGAGATTCGCGCGCGTCGGATGTTTCGCCGCATCCGACGCGCGCATAGGCGGCCTCCGCGGGGTCGCCGGCGCTGTGCTAGCGCTACACCGTATTTGCGCCCGCCGCGCGGTCTCGCCGGGCGTTACAGAAAGGAGCTCACTATGAGCGACATCATGAGGCCGATCCCGTTTTCGCAGCTGATGAACTGGATCATCGAGGAGCACAAGACCCAGGACGCCATCTTTGGCGTGCGTAAGATGGTCACGACCAACCAGGAGGGTGCGCTTCCCATTTTTGACGAGCGCATCGAGACTCCGTTTGGCCCGGCTGCCGGTCCCAATACGCAGCTGGCCCAGAACATCGTGGCCTCTTATGTGGCCGGTTCTCGCTTCTTTGAGCTCAAGACCGTCCAGGTTATGGACGGCGAGGAGCTCTCCAAGTGCGTCAACAAGCCCTGCATCGTGGCTCAGGACGAGTGCTACAACTGCGAATGGTCGACCGAGCTCGAGGTTCCGCAGGCCTTTGCCGAGTACGTGAAGGCATGGTTTGCCTGCCACCTGATCGCTCGCGAGTACGGTCTGGGCAGCCCGGACGGCTTTGTCTTCAACATGTCGGTGGGCTATGACCTGGAGGGCATTAAGAGCCCCAAGGTCGACGCCTACATCGAGGGCATGAAGGATGCCAGCGGCTCCGACGTCTGGAACGAGTGCCGTGCCTGGGCACTCGCCAACCTGGACAAGTTTGAGCATGTCGACGCCGCGTTTGTCGAGTCCATTCCGGCGCGCGTGTCCAACTCCATCACCGAGTCCACGCTGCATGGCTGCCCGCCCGCCGAGATCGAGCGCATCGCGACCTACCTCATCACCGAGAAGGGCCTCAACACCTACATCAAGTGCAACCCCACGCTGCTGGGCTATGAGTTTGCCCGCCAGCGTCTGAACGAGCTGGGCTTTGACTACATCGTCTTTGATGATACGCACTTCCGCGAGGACCTGCAGTGGGCCGACGCTGTGCCCATGTTCGAGCGCCTGATTGCCCTGTGCGCCGAGCGCGGCCTGGAGTTTGGCGTCAAGCTGACCAACACGTTCCCCGTCGACGTGACGAGGAGCGAGCTGCCTTCCACCGAGATGTACATGTCCGGCCGTTCGCTGTTCTCACTGACCATCGAGGCCGCCCGCCGCATTACCGAGCAGTTTGACGGCAAGCTGCGCATCAGCTACTCCGGTGGTGCCACGGTCTACAACATCCGCGCCCTGTATGATGCCGGTATTTGGCCCGTTACCCTGGCGACCGACGTGCTCAAGCCCGGTGGCTACGAGCGCTTTAGCCAGATGGCCGGCGAGTTTGGCGATCTGGACGGCAAGCCGTTCGCGGGCGTCTCTCTCGAGGCCGTGACCGCGATCCAGACCGACTCACTCACCAACCCGCTCTACAAGAAGCCGCTGCGTCCGCTGCCCGACCGCAAGGTCGCTGGCAAGAGCCCGCTTTCCGACTGCTTTACCACGCCGTGCCGTACGAGCTGCCCCATCCAGCAGGATATCCCTGCCTATCTGGCGGCTGTTGACGAGGGCCGCTACGAGGACGCGCTCAACATCATCATCGAGCGCAACGCCCTGCCGTTCATTACCGGTACCATCTGCCCGCATCCCTGCGGCCGTGCCTGCGAGCGTGCATTCTACGAGCCCGAGGGCGCCCAGATTCGCGCCAGCAAGCTCAAGGCCGCCCGCGAGGCCATGACCGCCGTGCTGCCCAAGCTGCGCGCCCAGGCCATTGCCAACGACGCCGAGCGCAACGTTGCCGTTATCGGCGGCGGCCCGGCCGGTCTGGCGACGGCGTTCTTCCTGACGCGCGCCGGCGTGCCCGTCACCATCTTTGAGGCCCGCGATTCGCTCGGCGGCGTGGTCCGTCACGTGATCCCCGAGTTCCGCATCTCGAGCGACGATATCTCCCACGATGCCGAGCTCTGCCTGGCCTTTGGCGCCAAGGTTCAGCTTAACGCCCGCGTGGAGTCCATTGACGAGCTCAAGGCCCAGGGCTTTACCGACGTGGTCGTGGCCACCGGTGCCTGGATGCCCGGTTCCGCTGGTTTGGGCGAGGGTGCCGAGCTCGACGTGTTGGAGTTCCTCGAGGCCGCCAAGAAGGGCGAGAAGCTCGAGCTGGGCAAGGACGTCGTGGTCATTGGCGCCGGCAATACCGCCATGGACGCGGCCCGCGTGGCCAAGCGCCTGGCTGGCGTGAAGAACGTGCGCCTGGTGTATCGCCGTACCAAGAAGCAGATGCCCGCCGACGAGGAAGAGCTCGATCTTGCTCTTGCCGACGGCGTTGAGTTCTGCGAGCTGCTGGCGCCCAAGGCGCTCAACGGTGCCGTGCTGACCTGCGATGTTATGGAGCTTGGCGAGCCGGATGCAAGCGGCCGTCGCAGCCCCGTCGCCACGGGCGAGACCGTCGAGCTTTCCGCCACCACGGTGATCTGCGCCGTGGGCGAGGGCATCGACGCCAGCCTGTACGACGCCGCGGGCGTCGAGCACGACCGTCGCGGCCGCCTTGCCGCCACCTCCACCGGCGTCGAGGGCGTCTGGGCTGCAGGTGACTGCCGTCGCGGTCCGGCCACCGTGGTCGAGGCTATCGCCGACGCCGCCGAGGTCGCCCGTGCCATTGCCGGCGTGGACTTTAACAAGTACGCCGACCAGAATGCTCAGGTCGGTCGCGAGGACGCCTGCTACGAGCGCAAGGGGTCGCTGTGCCGCGACAAGCGCAATTGCACCAAGACCCGCTGCCTGGGCTGCGGCTCGGTGTGCGAGGTCTGCTGCGACGTGTGCCCCAACCGCGCCAACGTGGCAATTAAGGTGCCGGGCCTGGCCAAGCATCAGGTCGTCCATGTCGACGGCATGTGCAACGAGTGCGGCAACTGCGCCGTGTTCTGCCCCTACCAGGAGGGTCGTCCCTACAAGGACAAGCTCACCCTGTTCTGGAGCGATCAGGACATGGAGAACTCCGAGAACGAGGGCTTCCTGGCCGTGGACGAGGACCACTTTAAGGTTCGCGTCGCCGGCACGGTCCGCACCGTCTCGGTCGATGCCGTCAACACCGGTCTGCCCGAGGCCGTCCGCCTGACCATCAAGGCCGTGCGCGACAGCTATCCGTATCTCCTTAAGAAATAGGCGAGTCTCTTATGGCCAAATCCATTCAACATAACGTGGCCTACGTTGCCTGCGGAAGCGGTTGCGCCTCCGCAGGCGGCGACGCCCGCTGCAGCGAAGGCTGCATTGGCTGTGGCGCCTGTGTCGCGGCCTGCCCCCACGGTGCCATTGCGCTGGTCGATGGCATCGCCCGCGTGGACCGCTCCAGGTGCACGGGCTGTGGCCTGTGCGGCATGGCGTGCCCGCAGCGCGTGATTGCCTTTGTTCCCGGCTACCAGAACATCCTGGTGCGCTGCAACAACACCGACAAGGGCGCCATTGCGCGCAAGATCTGCGACACGAGCTGCATCGGTTGCGGCATGTGCGTCAAAAAGTGCCCTGCCGGCGCTATCCGCATCGAGGACAACTGCGCCCATATCGACGGCGCGGACTGCCTGTCGTGTGGCATGTGCGCTGTCGTCTGCCCGCATGGCGCCATCCACGACCGCACCGGCATCGCCGCCGGCGTGTAGAAGGGAATCACCATGGCACAGGAATTCACTTTTACCGTTAACGGCGTCGAGCGCACGACGACTCAGAACAAGCCGCTGCTCCGCTACTTGCGCGACGACCTGCACATCCATTCCGCTAAGGACGGCTGCTCCGAGGGTGCCTGCGGTACCTGCACCATCCATGTAGACGGCGCGGCCGTCAAGGCATGCGTACTGACCACCGCTCTTGCCGCCGGCCGCAACATCGTGACCGTCGAGGGCCTGCCCCAGGACGTGCGCGAGGCCTTTGTGTACGCCTTTGGCGCCGTGGGCGCCGTGCAGTGCGGTTTTTGCATCCCCGGTATGGTCATGGCGGGCGCTGCGCTCATCGCCGAGGATCCCGAGCCCACCGAGGAGCAGATCAAGTACGCCATCCGCGGCAACGTCTGCCGCTGCACCGGCTACAAAAAGATTATCGAGGGCATCTCGCTGGCCGCTGCAGTACTCCGCGGCGAAAAGCAGATCGACGAGGATCTGGAGCGCGGCGACAACTACGGCGTAGGCAAGCGCGCCTTCCGTATCGACGTGCGCAAGAAGGTGCTCGGCGAGGGCAAGTATCCCGACGACATCGACGAGCTCGATCAGCCAGGTCTGACCTATGCCAGCGCCGTGCGCTCCAAGTATCCGCGCGCCCGTGTGCTTTCCATCGACACCTCCAAGGCCGAGGCCCTGCCCGGTGTGGTGGGCATCCTGCGCGCCGAGGATGTGCCGGTCAACCAGGTCGGCCACCTTATCCAGGATTGGGACGTCATGATCGCGGCGGGCGATATCACCCGCTGCGTGGGCGATGCCATTGTGCTGGTGGTTGCCGAGGACGAGGCGACGCTCGAGAAGGCCAAGAAGCTCGTAAAGATCGATTACGAGCCGCTGGAGCCCGTGCGTAACATTGTCGAGGCCAAGGCCGCCGACGCCCCGCGCCTGCACGACAGTTTCTTTGCCTTTGGCAACACTGTGGAGCTCAAGGACAACGTGTGCCAGAGCCGTCACGTAACGCGCGGCGACGCCGCCAAGGCGCTGGCGGAGAGCGCGTTCACCGTGACGCAGCGCTTTACCACGCCCTTTACCGAGCATGCCTTCTTGGAGCCCGAGTGCGCCGTTGCCTTCCCGTACAAGAACGGCGTCAAGGTGCAGTCGACCGACCAGGGCGCCTACGACACACGCAAAGAGTGTGCCCACATGTTTGGCTGGGACAACGAGCCCGAGCGCGTGGTCGTCGAGACCATGCTCGTGGGTGGCGGCTTTGGCGGCAAAGAGGACGTGTCCATCCAGCACCTGGCCGCGCTCGCTGCCTATAAATTCCAGCGTCCTGTAAAGTGCAAACTCACGCGTGCCGAGTCGCTCGCGTTCCATCCCAAGCGCCATGCCATGGACGGCACCTTTACGCTGGGTTGCGACGCCGAAGGCAACTTTACCGGTCTGGACTGCGAGATCAACTTTGACACCGGCGCCTACGCGTCGCTGTGCGGCCCGGTGCTCGAGCGCGCCTGTACACATGCCGTCGGCCCCTACAAGTACCAGAACACCGACATCCGCGGCTTTGGCTACTACACCAACAACCCGCCCGCCGGCGCGTACCGAGGCTTTGGCGTTTGCCAGTCCGAGTTTGCGCTCGAGAGCCTGATCGACCTGCTGGCAGAGAAGGTTGGCCTGGATCCGTGGGAGATTCGCTACCGAAACGCCATCGAGCCGGGCGAGGTTCTGCCCAACGGTCAGATTGCCGACTGCTCCACGGCGCTTAAGGAGACGCTGCTCGAGGTCAAGGATGCCTACTACGCGCATCCCGGCCACGCCGGCATTGCCTGCGCCATGAAGAACGCCGGCGTGGGCGTGGGCCTGCCCGATGCCGGTCGCTGCAAGATTCGCGTCGAGGATGGCTGCGCCGTGGTCTACGCCGCCACGTCCGACATCGGCCAGGGCTGCAACACCGTCTTTTTGCAGGACGTTGCCGAGGCCTGCGGTCTGCCGCTGAGCTGCATTGCCAATGGCGAGTGCTCCACCGAGAACGCTCCCGACTCCGGCACCACGTCTGGCTCGCGCCAGACGGTCGTGACCGGCGAGGCCGTGCGCGGTGCCGCCTTCCTGCTGCGCGATGCCATGGTTGGCATCGAGGCCGGCAAGCCTGCGCCTACCGCCCCGGTGAGCGCGCATGGCGACGGCGTCAAGATCGAGTACGACGACGGTCGCGCCTATCAGCTGCGCACGCAGGAGCTCGTCGCCGGCCAGGGTATGCATCCTCAGGATCCCGCGACCGCCATCAAGGCGCTTGAGGGATGCGAGTTTGGCTACGTGTATCTGGAGCCGACCGACAAGCTGGGCGCCGACGTTCCCAACCCCAAGAGCCACATCTGCTACGGCTTTGCCACGCATGTGGTCATTTTGGATGATGACGGCCGCGTGAGCGAGGTCTATGCCGCGCACGATTCCGGCAAGGTTGTCAATCCCATCTCCATCCAGGGTCAGATCGAAGGCGGCGTGCTCATGGGTATGGGCTATGCGCTTACCGAGGATTGGCCGCTCAAGGACTGCGTACCCCAGGCAAGGTACGGCACGCTCGGGCTGTTCCGTGCGCCCGAGATTCCGGATATCCACGCCATCTACGTGGAGAAGGACGAGCTGCTGCCCGTGGCATATGGTGGCAAGGGCATCGGCGAGATTGCAACGATCCCCACGGCGCCCGCCGTGCAGAATGCCTACCGCGCATTCGACGGCAAGCTGCGTCCGGATCTGCCCATGGTGGATACGCCCTACAGCCGCGCCCGTCACCGCGGGTAGAGTAGAGCGCGGACGGCCATTGCTGACGGGCTGTTCGCGCTCAACATCAACTGTATATGCTGCGCCTTTGGCCCCAGTTCCATCGCGAGCCGGGGCCTTTTGTTTGGAGCGGAAACTGCGTCCCGGAATTGGCGCTCAGAATGGGATGCAGTTTCTGGATCGGCTCTCAGGCGGAAACTGCGACCCGGAATCGATGCTCAGAATGGGATGCGCTTTCCGGTAGAGCCTCTGGCGGAAAGCGTGTCCCGGAATTCGGCTCCAGAGTGGGACGCGCTTTCCGGTTGGAGCTTCAAACGGAAAGTGCGTCCCGGAATCCGCGCCTGGAATGGGACACACTTTCCGGAACAGCCCTCAACCGGAAACTGCGTCCCAGAATTTTGCTTCAGAGTGGGATGCCGTTTCCGGCTGAACCCTCTGGCGGAAAGTTCATCCCAGAATTGACGCTCGGAGTGGGACACGGTTTCCGGATCGGCCCTCAGCGGAAAATGTATCCCAGTTTGAGCGTCTATTCCGGGATGTAATTTCCGCTGGGCGTTCAACCGGAAAGCGTGTCCCGTTCTAGGCCTTGATTCCGGGATACGCTTTCCGCTAGGCATGCCATCTGGAAAGCGCGTCCCGTTTTGAGCACTCAGTCTGGGACATGGTTTCCGCGGGTGCTGCCAACCGGAAAGCGTGTCCCGGTTTGGTAGGCAGGCGGGCATAAGCTCGGTAGCCCCTACAGCTCAATATCGTTGAGCCATGTCGGCAGCGCGGTCTGCCGGATGCCTGCCGTCTGCAGCTTTTTCGCGAACATGCCTGCCGAACGGACTTCGTTCATGGTAAAGCGCAGCAAGGGATGACCGTAAAGCGATAGATGCGCCTCACGCTGTCGTTCGGCAACGAGCGCCTCGGCGGTGGTGCGTCCGGCCAGCATGGTCTGGTCGGTATATTTGATGAGCCCATCGAGTTCGCCCAGCGTGAGCTCCCTGGCTTGACGCTCCCAGGCAAAATCCGTTCGCATGCTTTCGGTCGAATCGAAGGGATCCGTCAGCTCGTATTGAAGTTGGTCGGGTGCAAAGCCGGTCTCGATCATGACGGCTCGGGCGACCGATTCCCCGCCGCTCTCGGCGCGGGCGTCGGCATATCGAAGCGTTGTGAGGGCGGTGCGAATCGCGCGACCATTGCGGGCAGTCGCTCGTTGCTCAACGGCCTCCATCAGCTGTTCCGGCGCAAGGCCGAGCTTTGAGATCGCCGAATCGGCAATGGGCATGCCGTCGGCAAAACCGGTCTGCAACAGACAATCCGTCACCGTTTGAATGGGCGGCGTTACCGATATGCCGGACAGGCGGATTGCTCCGACCGGCTCGATCTGATGCCGCTGAATATGCGCGCCCGGGCGAGCCGACGGCTTGGTGGCGCTGCAGACATGCACGACATTCAGGTGTCGCCACGAGACCTCGAGCCCCAGCAGACAGGCGGCCGAAAACGAGCAGAACGTCCAATCGGGGTGGATGATCGCAAGGGCGCGGAGGATTTCGCAATGGCGTTGCGCTCGGTTGAGTTCATTCCAGCGCGTTTTTCGCGCAAACAACCCCGGCATGGGCGAGACAACCGTGCCGCCGGTGCGCCGAAGGAGCGCTTTTCGGATCGCCGAGCTCGGGGGAATCAGACAGCGCCCCTCTTGTTCGGCTTGAGTGAGCAGTTGGTCGATGAGCTGGTCATTGCAATGGGTCATGAGCTACCGCCTCCTTTTGGGTAGCAAAAACGTATCAGCTGGAACTTGCCGCTCAGCTGACCAAAAGCTGACCAAAATCTAACCATGCAGGTAGATGACCTGCTTTTGGCGACATATTTCTTGTTTGAATCGGTGGGCGGTAATCGGCGACCGTGAACGGTGGCTGGATATGAAGTCTTGGTAAGTTTCGGGACGTGTACTTTTTCGAAAAACGGTAGTCTCTCCGCGGAAAGTGCATCCCAGAATTAAGCCTCGGAACGGGATGCATTTTCCAGTAGATGCTTCAGTGGAAAGTTCATCCCAGAATTCAGGCTCAGAACGGGACGCGCTTTCCGGATGGCATGCTTGGCGGAAACTACGACCCAGTATTTGGCTCCAGAACGGGATACATTTTCCGGAACGGTCCCCAAACGGAAACTGCGTCCCGGATTCGACGTTCAGAACGGGATGCCGTTTCCGGTTGAGGCCTCGAGCGGAAAGCGCATCCCATAATCCCCAATGGCACCGCAGCGCATTTCGTGTCCGCGCGGGCGTCTGCGCCGGTCGTCGAATGACGTTATAGCTGGCTATATTATAGGTAGCTATAACGTTCGACCCTCCGACAACCCTTGGCCTTTGGCGGGACATGAGTCGCGAAGACGCTGCGGTTTGCCATGGCATGATGGGCGGCATTCCCGCATATATCGAGAAATCCGATCCTGTCGCACCGCTCAAGGACAACATCAAACGTCTTTTTCTTACTCCTACGGGCTATCTCTTTGAGGAGCCGAGCAACCTGCTGTTGCAAGAGTGTCGCAATCCCGAGCAATATGATGCGACCGTGCAAGCAATTGCTCAGGGGCGCTCGAAGATCTCGGAGATTACGAGCTCTACGGGAATCCCCGCGAGCAACGTAAAGACGATGACGAGGGCGCTGCGCTGTTTGCGGAGTGCAAATGGCGCAATGAGCCCGTGGGCGAAGACGTGCTGCAAAAGCCCGTGCACCGAAGCGAACTCTTTAGACGGCAGCGAAAAAGCTATGCACTCTTCTCAAAACGTGGCTTTACGCAGGGATGTCGGGATGCCGCGGAGAGTAGGGGAGACGTCAAGCTGATCTCGTTTGCCGAGATGTGAGGGCGCAGCGGCGGTTGCCGAGGCCTCGTTACCGAAAATCCATTTGTTAAACCCAACGTCCGTGGCTAGAATAAGGTCGACGGCAGCCCAAGTGGTGGAAAGCTGGGCAGCGCCGTTGCTTGGTCAAGGGGTCAAAGCCTTAATTGTAGCGACTTGTTATGCTTCGAATGCTGCTTGAGTGCCTCGGAAAGTTCGATAAGCGCCGTGAAGAGCAAGACCAAAGCAACCAAGAGCTCTGTGAGCTCTGATGGGCCCGGGATGACCGCTGATTCAAGTCACCGGGCCTCAATCTTTTTCATGCATTTGAATAGAGCGGGCGACTCTCTTGGGGCCGTCTGCATGCGCGCGCCCGGCGCATGGCATTGCGTCCCGCTTTCATGTCCGCACGGGCGCCTATCCTTACGGCAATGTAGCCGCCTATGTAGCTATGTAGCAGGCGGCAGGCAACGGAGAAAGGCCCTAACCGTGTCAGCTGAAAAGACGCCGGGTATCTCGGCTATCGATACGACGAACTTTGCGCGCCAGATTGTGCTGGACTTTGAGTTTGCGCCGGTGCCAAAGCAGCGCCAGCGCCGTGGACTACGCAATGAGATTATCGAGGTCGGCGCCGTCAAGCTCGATTATCACGGCAACGTTATGGGCGAGTTCTCGCAGTTTGTACAGACGGAATTTACCGAAGGCGTTGCGTTTCCCGTCCGCGAACTCACAGGGATATCGGCCGTGGACACCGCGATGGCCGATCCGCTCTATGTGGTGATCAAAAGGCTCAGTGATTGGATCGGTCGCTACTCCGCCCAGGTGGTCTGTTGGAGCGGGGCGGACCGTCGACAGCTTTTGACCGAGTGCCAGGCAAAGCACATCGATCTTTCCGCATTTCCTGCGGACTGGGCCGACCTGCAGGCGTTTTACACCTCGATCATGGACGTGGGCAGCCACGGGTGCGTCTCTTTGAGTGATGCGGCAATGTGGTTTGGCATCGAGTTTGACGAGTCGACGGGCCACGCCCACAGCGCCTTAGCCGATGCGCGCGTGACCGCCAAGCTGCTCAAGCAGGCGATGGATGGGGACTACCACGTGAGCCCGTGCGCCCAGGAAGTCCGCCAGCGGTGGGGGATGGGCGAGCGACCCCAGACGCGCCTCTCCAGTAAGTGCCCCGAGCTAGGCGACCTGCTGCTGAAGCTGAAGGCGGAGGGGAGGTAGGTGGGGCTCCGGGAATGACCTCTGACTCAAGTCAACGGGGCTCATTTTGCTTTCTTTGGAGCTTTCTCACGGGGCTGACTTTACTTCGTCTCATTTCGTATAAAGCAGCTGCTAGATTGCATGGTGATGATAAAATTAATCAATTCAACATCAGCAGCTGTCGCTTTGCGCGATGAGGGGTTCCGAGACGTATGAACGAGTCTGATACACGGCTTAAGCTCATCGATCCTGCGATTATGAAGTCGTGGGATCGTAATACCCAAGTCTTCACTGAGTATTTCTTTACCAGTGGCGAGATCGTCGTGCGCGGAAGCATGGTCACCCGTAAAGACAAGAAGAAGGCGGACTACCTTCTTATGTACGCTCCCGGTATCCCTATCGCAATTGTCGAAGCCAAGGATACGGAGCACACCGTTGATGCCGGTCTCCAACAGGGGATGGGATACGCCCAGCTGCTCGATATTCCGTTTGCGTATAGCTCAAACGGAAAAGGTTTTGTTGAGCACGATTTTTTTACCGGGAAAGAGCGCGCTCTCGCCATGGACGAGTTTCCTACCCCGACGGAACTCTGGACACGATACTCAAAAGCTAAGGGGCTTGAGCATCCGTATAGCCAGGAGATTGTGACCGCCCCGTATTATCAGGAGCACGGTGGCAATCATCCTCGCTACTATCAGTGCATCGCTATCAATCGTACGCTTGAAGCTATTGCGCGAGGCAAGAATCGCATCTTGCTCGTTATGGCAACAGGAACGGGAAAGACTTTTACGGCTTTTCAAATCGTTCATCGCTTGCGACAGACTACCGAGGTTCGTAAGGTTCTCTATCTGGCGGACCGCAATATTCTCGTCGATCAGACCATAGACGGCGATTTCAAGCCCCTCAAGAGGGTTACAACCAAGGTCGTAGGTCGAAAGCTCGATTCTGCTTACGAGATTTATTTCTCGCTCTACCAACAGCTTGTTGGAGAAAACGGTGAAGAAATATTCCGCGAGTTCGACTCGGAATTCTTCGATTTGATTATCGTCGACGAGTGCCATCGCGGAAGCGCCGCGGCGGACTCCGCATGGCGTAAGGTGCTCGAGTATTTCAATTGTGCAATTCAAATCGGAATGACGGCCACGCCAAAGGAGACTGAAGAGGTTTCAAACATTACCTACTTCGGCGAACCTGTCTATACCTACTCCCTTAAACAGGGTATCGAGGATGGCTTTCTTGCCCCGTATAAAGTTATTCGTCCTAAGCTGAACGTCGACATTTACGGATACCGTACTGAGGAAGGCACCGTAGATGATCGCGGCGAAGTTCTGCCCAAACGTGTTTTCGAGAAGCAAGACTTCGACAGCGAGATTGTCATCAAAGAGCGCTACGAGGAAGTTGCCAAGCGGATAACTCAATTTCTAAAGGAGACGGATCGTTACTCCAAGACCATAGTCTTTTGCGTTGACATCGAGCATGCCGAAAATATGCGACGTGCCCTTGTAAACGAGAACGCCGATATCGTAAGAGATCACCCCACCTACATCATGAAGATTACGGGTGACGACAGGGAAGGTAAAGCGCAGTTAGATAACTTCATCGACCCCGACGAGAAATACCCGACCATCGTCACGACTTCGAAACTTCTCACCACTGGCGTTAATTGCAAGACGTGTAAGGTGGTCGTGCTCGACAACAAGTTCGGTGAGCACGGAATGACGGAGTTCAAGCAGATTATCGGCCGCGGAACCCGTATTTGTGAGGACTACGACAAACGCTATTTCACCATCCTCGATTTTCGTGATGCATCGCGTCTGTTCGCAGATCCCGAGTTCGATGGCGAGCCTGTTGTTGTGTTTGAACCAAATCCTGGCGAACCCATCGCTGGACCTGGTCCCGATGACAACGACGACAAAACCGGCCCTGTTCTGCCTCCGTCTCCGATCGTAGACCCACCCGTATTACCGCCGGACGATCCGTCTTCCCATGTGAAATATCACGTTCATGGGGCCGACGTCTATGTGGTGTCAGAGATGGTGCAGTACTACTCTTCCGATGGCCTTCTTGTAACTGAGAGCCTTAAGGACTATACGCGGAAAAATATTCTTGGCGAATACGACACTCTTGACCACTTCCTAGCGGCGTGGAGCTCCGAACATAAGAAGCAGGCGATTATCGATGAGCTGCGCGCTCATGGCGTATTTCTAGATGAGCTGCGGCGTGAGACTGGCCAGGAGCAAATGAGCGATTTTGACCTCATTTGCCATATTGCTTACGACCAGAGGCCTCTTACGCGCAGCGAGAGGGCCAATAGTGTCAAGAAAAAAGGCGTGCTCTATGAGTATGCCGGCGTCGCCCGTGAGGTCCTTGAAGCGCTTCTCGACAAATATGCGACGTCGAACCTCGTAGACTTGGACGACACCCATGTTCTCGACCTCGAGGAGTTTCGTCGGTTTGGCAGCCCAATGAAGATCGTTGCCGCATTCGGCGGCAAACAACAGTACATTCAAGCAGCGCAGATGCTCGAGGACGAGCTCTACATCGCATAGAGAAAGGTAACGATAGCAAATGGCACTGGGATCTCTTGTAAAGACCCTGCAGAACATCATGCGCAAAGACGCCGGCATCAATGGCGATGCGCAGCGCATCGAGCAGATGACTTGGCTTTTCTTCCTCAAGATTTACGACGCCAAGGAGCAGGAGTGGGAGTTTCACGATGACTCCTATCAGTCCATCATCCCCGAGCGCCTACGCTGGTATAGCTGGGCGCACGATGCGAAAGACGGCAAGGCGCTTACTGGTGATGAGCTTCTCGACTTTGTAAACAATGATCTATTCAAGACTCTTGAGAGTCTTGAGCTTGCACCTGATGCGCCTTTGCGACACGTCGTCGTCAAGGCTGCTTTTACTGACGCCAACAACTACATGAAGGATGGGATTCTGCTTCGTCAAGTCATCAACGAGATTGACGAATCGGTTGACTTTACCGAGTACAAAGAGCGCCACGCCTTCGGTGAAATTTACGAGACCATCCTGAAAGACTTGCAGTCCGCAGGTAATGCCGGCGAGTTTTACACGCCCCGAGCGGTGACTGACTTTATGGCCCAGGCGCTTGCGCCCAAGCTCGGCGAGACTGTGGCTGACTTCGCGTGTGGCACGGGCGGCTTTTTGACGAGCGCCCTCAAGATTCTCGACTCCCAGGTTCAGACTCCAGCCGATCGTGAACTCTATGCAAGATCGGTCTACGGTGTCGAGAAGAAGCAGCTCCCTTACCTGCTGTGCGTGACCAACATGCTGTTGCACGATATCGATAATCCTGAAGTCTTTCACGATAACTCTCTCGAGAAGGACGTTCGCGAGTGGAAGCACAAGCCTGACGGCCAGTTTGACGTTGTACTTATGAACCCGCCCTATGGCGGGTCCGAGAGTGCATCAGTGCAAAAAAACTTCCCTGTCGCACTCCGTAGCTCCGAGACCGCAGATCTATTCCTTGGACTCATTCTTTATCGTCTTAAGCGAGGCGGCCGCGCTGCTGTTATCATTCCGGATGGTTTTCTCTTTGGCCAGGATAGTGCAAAGACGGAGATCAAGCGTCGCCTGCTTGAGGACATGAACCTGCATACTGTCTTGCGCCTTCCGCAGAGCGTCTTCGCTCCGTACACGAGCATCACTACTAACGTTCTGTTCTTCGATAATACGGGGGCCTCTGAGGGCGTTTGGTTCTATCGCATGGATATGCCCGAGGGGTATAAACACTTCTCTAAGACCAAGCCCATTAGGATCGAACATTTTGCACCTGTAAAGGAATGGTGGGAGAACCGTCGGGATATCGAGGAAGACGGCAATCCCAAGGCCAAGTTCTATACGGTTGACGAGTTGCGAGGCGGCGGCTTTAACTTTGACGTATGCGGCTATCCTCACGAGGAAGAGGAGATCTTACCGCCGGACGAGCTGATCAGGAACTACAAAGAAGAGCGTGCTAAGCTCGATGCCGGGATTGACCGGAAGCTTGCTCGTATTTGCGAGATTCTTGGGATTGAGGCGTAGATGAAGGCAAAAGACCTGAAGAACTCAATCCTTCAAATGGCGATTGAGGGAAAGCTCGTTCCACAAGACCCGAGTGATGAGCCTGCAAGCGTCCTGCTTGAGCGTATTCGTGAAGAGAAGCATAAGCTTATTGCTGAGGGTAAGGCTAAATTCCCGAAGGGCGGGGAGAGCATTATCTATATCGGTTCCGATGGCTCCCCCTATGAGAAGAGGGTGGATGCCAAGGGCCGCGTGACTAGCGATAAGTGCATCGTGAACGAAGTGCCGTTTGAGGAGCTGCCCGAGGGGTGGTGCTGGACGAGACTTTCATCCTTTTTCACCAAGATGGGCTCCGGAAGCACACCTGTGGGCGGCCGAAAGGTTTACCAAGACGAAGGCCCAATGCTAATCAGATCCCAGAATGTTCATAACGAGGGGCTCAGGCTTGACGACGTTGCACATTTCTCGCGCTCGTTGTTTAGTAGGCGCGGAAGCCACGTGCTGCCAAATGACATGCTACTCAACATCACGGGGGCATCGATCGGCCGTTGCGCAATCGTCCCCAACGCATTCGAAGATGCCGATGTAAATCAGCATGTGCTAGTTATGAGACCTGTGCTTCAAATCGTCAGCGGATACCTGCACACGGCAATCATTTCACCTCTAGTACAGTCGGAAATAATGGTTGGCCAAGTTGGGGCGACCAAGGAGGGGCTAAGTGCTACCAAGGCAGCGGGCCTGCTTATCCCCCTCCCGCCCCTCGCCGAGCAGCGCCGCATCGTCGAGCGCGTTAACCAGCTCATGCCCCTGGTCGAGGAGTACGGCGGGCTCGAGGACGCCCGCGAGGCGCTCGATGCCGCCCTGCCCGGCCGCCTGCGGAAGTCGGTGCTGCAGCTGGCGGTGCGGGGAGGGCTGGTGCCGCAGGACCCGACCGACGAGCCCGCCGGCGTCCTGCTGGAGCGCATCCGCGGGCAGCGCCGGCAGCTCGTGGCCGAGGGGAAGATGAGGGCCCCGAAGGGCGGCGAGTCGATCATCTTCGCCGGTTCCGATGGCCGCCGCTATGAGAAGAGGGTGGACGCCAGGGGCCGCGAGTCCGATCCGGCCTGCATCGAGGACGAGATCCCGTTCGAGATACCCGAGGGGTGGGAGTGGGCGAGGCTCGAAAGTGTCATCGTTCTATTGTCTGGAACAGACCTCAATTCGTCTCAGTACAACGACCGACACGAAGGAATTCCATATCTAACCGGAGCCTCCAATTTTACCGACGGCAAGCTAATCGAAAACCGCTGGACCACTGAGCCGTCGCGTGTTTCAACCAAAGGGGAGCTACTGTTTACATGCAAAGGGACCGTCGGCGAAATGGCCATCAATCGATTTGGTGCGGCACATATTGCGCGCCAAATCATGTCGATCACGCCTAACGAATATCGTATGCTTCCCTATATATCGCTGTTCCTGAACGCCATGGTCGAAGATATCAAATCACACGCTAAAGGGGTTATTCCTGGAATTGAACGTAATACCCTTCTTGCGCGGCTAATTCCCGTTCCACCCTTGGCAGAAGAAAGTCGAATAGCTGAAAAGTACTCAGAGTTGCTCAATATAATTTTTTAACTGTTTTCATGGCATTGTCGAAAGGATGATGTCATGAAAACGTTTGTTCAGTATTTGCGGGAAAAGGGCTATGCAGAGAATACAGTTGACTCGTATTCCTTTGCAATATGCCAGCTTATCGATAAAACTCAGTCTCTAACAAACCAGTCACTTCTTGCGCACAAAGAGTGGCTGGTTTCTTCATTCGCTCCGAAAACGGCTAACAACCGCATCGGCGCAATTAACACCTACCTTGATTTCATCGCTTTCGATGGAATCCGACTCAAAGGAGTGCGAATTCAACAGAAGCCGTTTCTCGACAATGTCATCACCAATGAACAATACATACAGTTAATCAGCGGCCTGAAGCAAGACGGTGATTGGTTTTGGTATTTCATTGTTCGCTTTCTTGGTTGTACGGGTGCGAGAGTAAGTGAGTTAAGACAGTTCAAAGTAGAACACGTTACTGCTGGATATATGGACATTGTTTCAAAAGGCCAGAAGCTTAGGAGAATTTGGATACCTGACTCTTTGCGTGAAGAAAGTCTTACATGGAAAGCCAAGCCAATGAATGGCCTTCTATTTCCAGGCAAAAACGACAACGCGATTACTTCGCGCGGCATATCCATAGGGTTGAAACGTGCCGCACTGCGCTATGGCGTCGACCAAGACGTCGTATACCCGCATTCATTTCGGCACTTGTTCGCAAAAAACTTTATCAACCGCAACCCAGATATTTCACTGCTTGCTGATCTTATGGGACACGAAAGCATTGAGACAACGCGAATCTATCTGCGGCGCACCGCCGATGAGCAACGCGCCGCAGTTAATAAGGCTATTGATTGGTAACGAGCGGCTCAAGCATGACGAAGTGGTCGACAATTCGGTGCTGTTCGGCTAGAGGTGGAATGGGAATCAAGACCTCGGATATCTTAGATATGGCTAATCCTGGCTGTGCTGTAGAAGTTGCATATTGATTCAGATTCAGCGCACTTAGAAACAAACATGCCCACGCAATATCTGCATTAAGAAAGCAGTGGACTATGACTGCGTGCTCCGTCGCATAGAAGTCACCAGATGCCCGTCTGACATTTCCGCAAAGGGCACCTTGACGTCCGATTATTGGATAATCGCCGCTTGCGTTGGGCTTAGCAACGAAGCCGCGGATTCCATTTCCCCCAAAACAAGGATATGGCGTATTTTCGGTCTGAATATCAGACAAAAGTGATGCTTTGATATTTTTGCCAGCTTGCATGGAGAAAACCGACCCCAGCCTCGCCCACTCCCAGCCCTCGGGTATCTCGAACGGGACCTCGTCCTCGATGCAGACGGGCTCGGACTCGCGGCCCCTGGCGTCCACCCTCTTCTCATAGCGGCGGCCATCGGAACCGGCGAAGATGATCGACTCGCCGCCCTTCGGGGCCCTCATCTTCCCCTCGGCCACGAGCTGCCGGCGCTGCCCGCGAATGCGCTCCAGCAGGACGCCGGCGGGCTCGTCCGCGGGGTCCTGCGGTACGAGCCCGCCCTGCACTGCCAGCTGCAGCACGGATTTGCGCAGGCGGCCGGGCAGCGCGGCGTCGAGCGCCTCGCGGGCGTCCTCGAGCCCGCCGTACTCCTCGACCAGGGGCATGAGCTGGTTAACGCGCTCGACGATGCGGCGCTGCTCGGCGAGGGGCGGGAGGGGGAGAATAAAGTCCGGTATATCACCGAGATTAATTTTGAAAGTATGGGTTCCGCCGCCGACTTTAACTTTTTCGATCCATGCGAAACCAACGGGAGAATCAATGCATGAACAAATCCACTCCGCAATAGCTATGGAAACTGGTCGGAGTAATCCCAGGCTGACAAAGATGCTGAATTCATAATCGACGTCAACGATAATCGGCTTGCCCAGAGTTCCAATGCGGCAAAGCAAGATGTCTCCGCGGCCAGGTTTCACTCGCCTACAAAGATCTTCATGAGTTTCTCGACTGATGTACCGCACTTTAGTCAAGTCAAACGAGCCACCAGAAACGTTTTGCACCGAAAGAAACAAGACGCCAGTCTCAGTATATTGAGGTGTCTTATGCGTACCGTCCGAAACGAGTGAGAGCAGATTGCCCAATCTCGTCCAGCACCACCCCTCGGGCAGTTCCTCAAACGGTATTTCGTTCGCGATACACTTATCGCTCGCCACGTGGCCCTCGGCATCCACCCTCTTCTCATAGGGGGAGCCATCGGAACCGATCAGACGTTCAATTGTGTTTGCAACAAGCGTTGTAAAATCTAGTGACATGAGCATCCCGGTTGCTTCTGTGCTTCGATGCTCTCGTCTTTAGCGCCCTCCGCTCAGTGGAGGACTGACTGCAAACGGCGTAAACAAGAAAAGGGGAGCAAGCGCAAATGAAAGCAACCGAGGCAAATCTGCTCGACCTTATGGGCGTGGCGAAGATGCAGTTCGTCATTCCCGTGTACCAGCGAGTTTACTCGTGGAGTGTAAAAGAGTGCGAGGTGCTTTGGGATGACGTCATGCGAGCGGGTCGTGATGGCGTATCGCACTTCGTGGGGTCGATGCTCTATATCCCCGAGTCCGAGAGCTCTGCCACGAGCATTTCGCGCGTGCTTCTGATTGACGGACAGCAGCGCATGACGACGTTTTCGTTGATGATCTCTGCCTTGGCTGACTATTTGGAGAGCAACCCCGACAAGGCCGGTTTCCTTGGCGATCTCAAGATCTCAGCGCTGCGGAAGAACTACCTCTTTAACGATGATGACTACAACGGTCTGGCGCGCTACAAGCTGGTGCTCTCGCAGGACGATAAAGAGACGCTGTTCTCCATTGTGTCTGGGTCTCCTGTGCCAGATGAGAAATCGGATCGCATTGTCGAGAACCATGCGTTCTTCCGTGAAAAGATGCACGGGAAATCATTCGACCCAGCAAGGCTTTGGGCGGGGCTAAACCGCGTGCAGGTCATCGACACTAAGCTCACCGCTGGCGTTGATAATGCCCAGCTCATATTTGAGTCCATGAACTCCAAGGGCAAGCCGCTCACGCCTATTGACCTCATTCGTAACTACGTTCTTATGTCGCTTCCCAACGACGAGCAGACCAAGCTTTACGAGGGTTACTGGCATCCGCTCGAGCGTTTGTTCGGTAAAGGCGGCGAAGAAGAGTTCAATGCATTTATCTGGTACTGGCTGTGGCTCAAGGTTCCCAATAGGATGCCGAAGGAAAACGAGGCCTACCACGAGTTCAAACGCTATTTCGCTGATGACTACGATGGAGATACCGAGGGTCTGCTGAAGGAACTCCGCGAATATGCGCAAAGATATGCCAGGTTATTCCTTGGCAAGGAGAAAGACGGGGGTCTGCGCCGAGTGTTCGGTAGAATTGCCTATCTTTATGTGAAGCCGGTTAGACCTTTGCTGATGCTGCTTTACTCGGTTTATGAAGGAGGCAGGATTGACCGCAATACGTTTTTACGTATCTGCGAGACTATCGAGTCGTTTCTGTTCAGACGGGCGGTTTGCGGCAGGCTTACCACGGGTCTAAATAATTTCTTTGCCGGCATGTATCGCAACCTTGAGCAACAGGACGATATAGAGGAGTACGTTACGGCGATGCTCCTTATCCACAGCAGCGGTATGACCGCGTACTTCCCAACAGACGAGCATTTTGTCGAGGAGTTTAAGACGCGTGACTGCTACAACCGCTTCTCCAAAAAGCGCTATTACCTGGAGCGCATTGAGAACTGGCACCACCCGAAGGAGCCCATCTCGGCTGACGATTACCAGATTGAGCACGTCATGCCCCAGACGATCGATGATGAACACGACTGGAAGGAATCGCTTGGTGAGAACTGGGAAGACATCCACGACAGGTTGTGCAACAACTTGGGAAATCTAACGCTGACGGGCTACAACCAGGAGTACTCAAACCGGTCGTTCTCGGACAAGCTCAATCTTCCGAACGTGGGACTTATGTGCAGCCCACTCTACCTAAACAAGTCGATTGCCTCGCATGAAAAATGGGGCGAGGAAGAGATTAGACGGCGCGCTAACGAGTTGGCGAAAGAGGCGTGTGAGATATGGAAATATCCCGACCTTCCGGCAGATGTCGTCGACAAGTATCGCCCCTCTCGTGGGGAGTCTGACGAGGCGCCTATCTGGACTCTGCAGGAGAATCACCCAACTTTTGCCGAAGGCGGACTCAACCAGAGGCTTTTCGATGAGGTGTGCGAGTCCGTTCTGAGTGGTAACCCTTCGTGGGAGTCCTATATAGCCAAGTACTATGTGGGCTTCAGGTCGGGCAAGCGAAAATTGCACGCCGTGCTAGAAGGCAGGACCAGCAATGGTGGCTGGATTGCCGTTGGCCTGGCAAAGAGCGTTGACGATCTGACGGATCCAGAGGGCCTGTGTCAGGACAAGCGCTCACAGGGCGGATTTGGCCCGGGTCTACCGACCTATGTCGCACTTCGGAATGCCGATGACATTCCCGCGGTGCTCGATCTTATAAAGCAGTGCTAGGCAAGGGCCGGGAATCTAATTCTCGGCCCTTGCTATCTCGGAATTGCCGATGGCTTATCTGCCCACCTAAACTCCCGCAATCCCACGCGCCGCACTCAACAGCTCGTACTCCCTCTGGCTCCACTGGCGCAGTTCAGCGGCGTCGACGGCGTCGCGGCACAGGTCCAGGAACACCTCGGCGCCCTCGCAGAAGCACTCGCGGGCAAAGGCGCCCGATCCGTCTGCAACGCACGCGCCGTCGGCGAAGAGCTTCCAGCTGGACGGCTCACGCGAGTCATTTCCGAGCAACTTGATCTGCAGTACGTGAGGGTCTCCGGCAACGCAGAGCTCTTCCTCGAGCGCCTGCACCGTAAAGCGCATCTGATGGGAGAGACTGCTCTTGACCATGGCCGAGGCATAGCCGCTCGGCTCGTCCAGAAGATGCATTCGTTTTGGCTTGGCTACCAGGTTGTGGAAGTTGCGCTCACTGCGCACGGAGAAATTGTCCATACGGACTCCTTTCATCGATGTTGGCAGGGCCACCGTGCCTCTTGGCCGGTTGGCGTCGGGATCGTGGAGCCAACTCTCTACCCCGACTCTGGATAAAACGTGCCCGCTCCTTGCAGGCACGGTGGAGTCTATCAGCGCGCGCGGACACAAATCAAGCGCGCTTGCGAAATGACGCGCGGGCGGCGCTTGATTTCGCCGGCTGCTGTTAGGCTTAAATTCGAAAAAATGTCGAAATATCCCGTGTAAAAGTACGGAAAAGTGTCGTGATACACACTTTAAAACCTCGAAAAAGTGTCGAAATGAGCACCTAGCAACCACGGAAAAGTGTATCCTAGTGCTAAAACAGCACGTAATAAGGGGTACGCTTATGCTGCAGAGAAAAGCGAAAGCACAGTTTGAATCTTGGCTTGCCTCGTCGCCTAACAAGGCTCTTTTGGTCAAGGGCGCCCGACAGGTGGGAAAGTCATATTTGGTCAACGTCTTTGCAAGCGAATCGTTCGAAAATGTCGTGACGTTCGACCTTATCGCCGACGCGTCCGTGCGCGATTCGTTTTTGGCGGCAAAAAGCGCGGATGATCTGCTTATGCGCATGTCTATTGCTGCAACGCAGCCGATGGTTGCGAACAAGACCGTTGTGGTTATCGACGAGGTGCAGCGATGCCCCAACGTGGTGACGTTTATCAAATATCTGGTCCAGCGCGGCGACTTTCGATACATCCTTACCGGATCGCTCCTTGGCGTTGAGCTCGAGGGCATCGATTCCCTGCCGGTGGGGTATGTCGAGCAGGTCCAGATGTGCCCGCTCGACTTTGAGGAGTTTTGCTGGGCAAATGGCGTTGGTGCCAGCGTGTTTGACATGCTCAGAGACCGTCTAAAGGATGAGGGGGAGCTCCCCGGCTACCTGTATGACCGCTTGTTCGATCTGTTCCATCAGTATGTGGTGGTGGGAGGCATGCCCGACGCGGTCAATTCCTTCTTGGCGACGCGCAATGTCGACGAGGTTCGAAACATCCATCGCGATCTTCACGCCCTGTATCGCGATGACATCGCAAAGTACGCTCCGCCCGAGCTACGCTTGGTTATTCGCGATATCTATGATTTGATTCCCAGCGAGGCCGGCTCCAAAAACAAGCGATTCAAGCTGTCGTCGATTAACGGTGTCAAACGTTTTTCGCAGGTGACAGATCATTTTCTCTGGTTGTCGGAGGCGGGTGTCGCGCTTCCCGTGTATAACGTAACGGCGCCCGTGGCACCCCTTTTATTGGGGGAGCAGCGAAATCTATTTAAGCTGTTTTACTTGGACACCGGAATGCTCATGTCGTCGTATTCCAAAAGGGTCGCCCAAGGCGTTTTTGATGGGGAGGCGGAAGACGCCTTTGGCATGAACATGGGGGCGGCGTTTGAGGGCTTCGTTGCCCAAGAGCTCAAAGCCCACGGATTCAGATTGCGCTACTTTACGTCTAAAAAAGTCGGCGAGCTCGATTTTGTGGAGGAGACGCTCGATGGGGAGGTCCTTGCCATCGAGGTCAAGTCGGGCAAGAGCTTTAAGTCCCATGCGGCGCTCGACAACGCGCTCGCGACGAAGGGCTACGGAATCGATCGCGCCCTGGTACTTGCGGAATGTAATCTTCACCGCGATGGTGACGTGCTGTATCTGCCCATCTTTATGGCAGGGTTTTTGGAGCCGTAACGTGCCGCCGGCTCTTCCGGCCTTCCCTTAACCCTCGCTACTCATCGTCCCCGTCGTTGGGGTCGCCCTTGAGGGTGTTGATGTCTAGGTACTGGTTGTCGTCCTCTTTTTGCTGGGTCTCCGACTCCGCTTGGGTGGGGCCGCGGAACAACTGGAATCCCTCAAACGCAATGACGCCGAGCAGGGCAATGACAATGGCGATAAAGGCAACCTTGACTGCCTGCGGAAATTCCGAAAAACGCAGCGCCTTTTCCTCGGCGTAATAATCGGCGAAGCGCTCTTCGCCCGTGCTTTTGGTATACGCCGGCGCGGACGCGGCCTCCGGGTCATATTCCGGTGCAGGCGTGGCAGCGTACGGATCGTTGAGATAATCGCTCGATGCGGTGCCATAATCCTCGGTCTCGATGCGATCGGTGCCAGCATAGCCATCGGAATAATCGGAATATGCCGCACCGCCCTCATAGTCCGCGGCGCTCGTGTTGGCGGCAAAAAGCGGGTTAACTGGAACGTCGAGCGCCGGCATGCCGGTAGAGGTCTCATCCAGATCGGCTGCAGCCCAGGAATCGTAGGCAACCTGATGGGCAACGGGCTCATCGAGCCTTGTGACCGGAGACTTGCGTGCCGCAGGAACGGGCAACTGCTGGGCGCTGTACATAACGGTGCTGTCGGCCGATTTGCTCCGCGTCGCCGCAGCGAGAAATGCCGCCGTCTCGGACGGGTCGCTTGCGGGGCGGGGAGCGGGTGTGGGCGCCGAAATGGGTGCGGGCGTAGACGCGGGCGTCGAAACAGGCGGCTGCGCAGGAGTCGGCGCAGATGCGGGCTTAGGCGCAAGTGCGGGATTGGGGCTTGACAGGCGAGCCCCGCCGCCCATGAGTTCGTCGGCGGTCCACGGGCGATCATCCATCACGTCGTCAAGGCTCAGCGAAAACAGGTCGTCTTCACCCTCATCGAACATGCGGTGCACATGTCCACCAATTGCCGGAATCAATCCGCGACCGGTGCATGATGCCTTGCTCAACGCCATTCTGTTCCACCCTTTCGAAATACTAATGACATCGATTATATGGAACTTCCCAAGCGGCTCGGTCTTGGATTCGAGCTTTCCAGAACTCGCGCCCAAAAGGGGAGGGGCAATCTAGGCGAGTGCCTACTTGTCGTCGGCCGCCGCCTTGGCCTCATTGAGGTAGCTATAGAAGCTGTACTTGGAGATGCCAAAGAACTCGCAGGCGCGCTCGCTCGACTTGGAAATGAGGAAGGCGCCGCGACGGTCGAGGTAGCCAATGGCGCGAATGCGCTCATCTTTGGTCATGAGCGCCGCGGGCTTGCCCACAAACTGCTCGCACTCGTGCAGCAGGTCCTCGAGCAGGTCGCCGATGTTCTTGGTAATGGGCTCGGGCTCGGTGTAGCCCGTGTCGCCGGTGCCGGTAAAGGCATCGAGCGAGCGCTCAAAAGCCTTCATGAGCGTAATGTCAAAGTTAATGCCCAAAATGCCGACGGGCTTGCCCTCGTCGTTGCGGATAAAGATGGTCGAGGACTTGAGCAGCTTGCCATCGGCGGTTTTGGTGAGGTATGGCTCGCGGTCGTGCACGTCGGTGGTGCCCTCGTGCATGGACTCAAACACAATATGGCTGGGGCCGTCACCCAGTTTGCGCCCGCTGACGTGGCCGTTTTCGATCACCACGATGGAGTGGTCCACGTCCTCGGTCTCCAGATCGTGGACGACGACTTCGCAGTTGGGGCCAAATTGGAGCGCCAGGCCGTGTGCAAGGCGCTTATAAAACTCAATCTGTGCGGGGGTCATGGGTGCCTTCCTAAAAATTAGTTTGGGCACACTTTGCCATAAACCACACTTGTTCGCAAATAACGAAGGCGTCGCTGCGTTATGCGACCGTTCGGCGGCGAAAAAGTACCGATTACGGCAACAAACAATTTGTTAGGTTTACCAATCAAAAAGTGTGATAGAACAGTGCTAACAAACTTTTTGTTTGGCATCCACATAAAAGTTCAGCCGTGTGAATGGGATCGGGCTGGAACGCGTATGCGGGGGCCGGCAAGAGAGAACTTAAGGAGTTCACCGTATGGCCGATAAGATCCAGTGGGCGGGCAACACGATGCCCAAGAGCGATGACAAGCACTTGGGAATCATGAGCCTCGACCACGTGAAGAAGGCCCGCGCCTTCCACCAGTCGTTCCCCCAGTACACCGTCACTCCGCTTGCCCGCCTGGATGGCCAGGCCGCGCGCCTGGGCCTGTCCAACCTGTGCGTTAAGGACGAAAGCTATCGCTTTGGCCTCAACGCCTTTAAGGTCCTGGGCGGCTCGTTTGCCATGGCCAACTATATTGCCGACGAGACCGGCAAGGACGTTGCCGACTGCACCTTCGATTACCTGACCTCCGATCAGCTGGCCGAGGACTTTGGCCAGGCTACCTTCTTTACCGCCACCGACGGCAACCATGGCCGCGGCGTGGCATGGGCTGCCAACAAGCTGGGCCAGAAGGCCGTCGTGCACATGCCCAAGGGTTCCACCAAGCCCCGCTTCGATAACATTGCCGCCGAGGGCGCCACGGTGACCATCGAAGAGGTCAACTACGACGAGTGCGTGCGCATGGCCGCCGCCGAGGCCGACGCCTGCGAGCGCGGCGTCATCGTTCAGGACACCGCCTGGGAGGGCTACGAGAAGATCCCGTCCTGGATCATGGAGGGTTACGGCACCATGGCTTCCGAGGCTGCCGAGCAGCTGCGCGAGATGGCTATCAACCGCCCGACGCACGTCTTTGTCCAGGCTGGCGTAGGCTCGCTCGCCGGCGCCGTGGTGGGCTACTTCACCAACCTGTATCCCGATAACCCGCCCACCTTCGTCGTGGTTGAGTGCGCACCGGCCGCCTGCCTGTACAAGGGCGCTGCCGCCGGCGACGGCGACCCGCGTATCGTGGACGGCGACATGCCCTCCATCATGGCCGGCCTGTGCTGCGGCGAGCCCAACATCCTGGGCTGGGATATCCTGCGTAACCACACCACCGCCTTCGTGTCCTGCCCCGACTGGGTCACCGCTCGCGGCATGCGCACCCTGGGCGCTCCCGAGAAGGGCGACCCGCGCGTCATCTCCGGCGAGTCCGGCGCCGTGACCACCGGCCTGGTCGAGACCCTCATGCTCGATCCCGAGTACGCCGAGCTCAAGGAGCTCATCGGCCTGGACAAGACGAGCTCCGTGCTCTGCTTCTCCACCGAGGGCGACACCGATCCGGATCAGTACCGTCGCATCGTCTGGGAGGGCGAGTATCCGACTTGCTAGCGGGTCTGACCTGTCCGGAGGCAGCCGGAGGGCTTTACTCCCTGCTCGGACAGTCCTGCTCGCACGGAGAGCACATTAAGTGCTCTCCGGCTCGTGCGGAACTCGCGACGGAGCAAAGTCCTCCGTCCGCCTCCTATGGTTACTTGCTTGTGGGGTGCTCAACCTCACGCCGCTTGGCACAAGTGATCTATCTGAAATATCTACCTGTAGGTAAACCCTTGTAGAAAGGTTGACTGTTATGACTAAAGAACTCGATTTTGATGCCATTAAGGCTGCGGCTGAGTCTCATCGTGCTGATATGACTCGCTTCCTGCGCGCTATGATCTCTCACCCCTCTGAGTCCTGCGAGGAGGGTGAGGTTGTTGCCTGCATCAAGGCCGAGATGGAGAGCCTTGGCTATGACGAGGTCAAGGTCGACGGCCTGGGCAACGTCATGGGCTTTATGGGCGAGGGCGACAAGATCATCGCCATCGACTCTCACATCGACACCGTCGGCATCGGCAACATCGAGAACTGGGATGCCGATCCCTATGAGGGCTACGAGACCGACGAGATCATCTACGGCCGCGGCGGCTCCGACCAGGAGGGCGGCATGGCTTCTGCTACCTACGCTGCCAAGATGATGAAGGACATGGGCCTCATCCCCGAGGGCTACAAGATCATGGTCGTCGGCACCGTCCAGGAAGAGGACTGCGACGGCATGTGCTGGCAGTACATCTACAACAAGGACGGCATTAAGCCCGAGTTCGTCATTTCCACTGAGCCCACCGACGGCGGCATCTATCGCGGTCACCGCGGCCGCATGGAGATCCGCGTCGACGTTCACGGCACCTCCTGCCACGGTTCCGCTCCCGACCGCGGCGACAACGCCATCTACAAGATGGCCGACATCATCGCCGACGTCCGCGCCCTCAACAACAACGGCTGCGACGAGTCGACCGACATCAAGGGCCTCGTCAAGATGCTCGACCCCAAGTACAACCCCGAGCACTTTGAGGACGCCCGCTTCCTGGGCCGCGGCACCTGCACCGTCAGCCAGATCTTCTACACCAGCCCCAGCCGCTGCGCTGTCGCTGACTCCTGCGCCATCTCCATCGACCGTCGCATGACCGCCGGCGAGACCTGGGAGTCCTGCCTGGACGAGATCCGCAACCTGCCGGCCGCCAAGAAGTACGGCGACGACGTGAAGGTCTCCATGTACATGTACGACCGTCCGTCCTGGACCGGCGAGGTCTACGAGACCGAGGCTTACTTCCCCACGTGGATCAACAAGGAGACCGCTCCGCACGTCAAGGCCCTCGTCGACGCCCACAAGGCCATGTTCGGTGACGAGCGCATCGGCTGCGAGCCCAGCATGGACAAGCGCACCGGTCGTCCGCTGTGCGACAAGTGGACCTTCTCCACGAACTGCGTTTCCATCCAGGGCCGCTATGGCATCCCCTGCGTTGGCTTTGGCCCGGGTGCCGAGTCTCAGGCTCACGCTCCCAACGAGGTCACCTACAAGGACGACCTGGTCACCGCTGCCGCCATGTATGTTGCTGCTTTGAACCTCTACGATCCGAGCCAGGCCGATGGCGACGCTACCGTGTTCCGCGCTGGTCTGACCAACAACAAGATCGACTAGTCCCATTCCTTGATCTTGTTGAGCCGGGGACAGCCTGTGTCCCCGGCACCCCCTGTTGACTTGGGGCCCGCGGTCGTTATCTCCCATGCTTCCTCGACGGTAGCGGGTCCTCGTCATAGCGCTCTGCATGTTCTAGCCACACGCGCATGCCGGAGCACATCTACTCATTGCGATCGTTTCATCTATGGAAAGGATATTTACATGGACGCCAAGTTTACCGAGCTCGTCGAGCAGCTGAACGGCCTCGATTTTAAGGGCATGTACGGCAGCGACTTCCTGCACACCTGGGATAAGACCACCGATGAGCTCAAGGCGCTCTACATCGTTGCCGACGCCCTGCGCGAGCTGCGTGAGAACAACGTTTCGTCCAAGATCTTCGACTCGGGCCTGGCCGTCTCCCTGTTCCGCGACAACTCCACCCGTACGCGCTTCTCCTTCTCTAAGGCCGCCAACCTGCTCGGCCTCGAGCTGCAGGACCTGGACGAGAAGAAGTCCCAGATCGCTCACGGCGAGACCGTCCGCGAGACCGCTACCATGATCTCCTTCATGGCCGACGTCATCGGCATCCGCGACGACATGTACATCGGCAAGGGCGACGCCTACATGGCCGAGGTCTCCGAGTCTGTCCAGCAGGCCTACGAGGACGGCGTTCTGGATCACCGTCCCACGCTCATCTCCCTGCAGTCCGACTCCGATCACCCCACGCAGTCCTCTGCCGACATGCTCTACCTCATCAACGAGTTTGGCGGCCTTGAGAACCTCAAGGGCAAGAAGGTTGCCGTCACCTGGGCCTATTCGCCCTCTTACGGCAAGCCGCTGTCCTGCCCGCAGTCGCTGATCAGCCTGCTGCCCCGCTTTGGCATGGACGTCACCCTGGCCCACCCCGAGGGCTACGACCTCATGCCCGAGGTCGTCGAGCGCGCCAAGGGCTATGCCGCCGAGTCCGGCACCACCTTTAAGCAGGTCAACACCATGGCCGAGGCCTTCGAGGGCGCCGACATCGTGATCCCCAAGAGCTGGGCTCCGTTTGCCGCCATGGAGAAGCGTACCAACCTGTACGCCGAGGGCGACGACGCCGGCATCGCAGCGCTCGAGAAGGAGCTGCTCGCTCAGAACGCCACCCATCAGGACTGGTGCTCCACGACCGAGCTCATGGAGAAGACCGCCAACGGCCAGGACACCATCTTTATGCACCCGCTGCCCGCCGACATCTCCGGTGTCTCCTGCGAGCACGGCGAGGTCAACGCCGACGTCTTTGACATGCACCGCGTGGGCATGTACAAGGAGGCCAGCTACAAGCCGTACGCCATCGCAGCCATGATGTTCCTGCAGAAGGTTGCCGATCCCGCCGCTACCCTCAAGGCCCTCGACGAGCGCAACACCGCCCGTTGGTTCCAGGCCTAAAGCCGCGCTGAGGTAAGCCATGTAAAGGGGGCGCTCTGCCAACCGGCGGGGTGCCCCTTTTTGCATCGTGGGCGTGCGGGATAAGCGCTTTCGATGTAGATGCCCCGCGACGCGAGTTATGGGTACGATGGTTTCAGGGGAGGTATCGCCATGAAACTCGGTTGCGTCATTATGGCTTCGGGCGAGGGCAAGCGGTTTGGCTCTAACAAGATGCTTGCCGATATCTATGGCAAGCCGCTGATTGCCCGGACTATCGATTCGGTTCCCCGGGGCTTTGACGTCGTGGTTTCGACGCGTTGGCCCGAGGTCGCCCAGATTTGCGAGGACAAGCATTGCCCGTGCGTGCTGCACGATGGCAAGCTCAGGAGCGAAAGCGCCCGTGCGGGCCTTTCGTGGGGGGCGAGCCGCGGCTGGAAGGGTTGCCTCTTTTTGCCGGGCGACCAGCCGCTCGTGAGTTCGGATTCTTTTGAGGCCATGGTTCGCGCGTTTGATGAGCGTGGCCGCAAGTATCCGGTGCGTCTTGCGTGCAACGGTGAGCCTTCGAGCCCGGTGCTCTTTCCGGCGGAACTGTTCGATGCACTTATGTGTCTTGAGGGTAAGGACGGCGGCGGTTCGATCCTCAAGGACCGTACCGACGTGGTGCTGGTCGAGGCGCGTGCCTACGAGCTGTGGGACGTCGATACCGTCAAGGGACAGCGACGCATAACGGAGCATATCGCCGCCTGCTCGTATTTTGATCGCGTGGCCAACTGCATCAATCAATAAGGAGCAATTATGATCATCATCAAAAACGGCGCACTCGTGACGCCCCAAGGGCTTCGCCGCGCCGATCTTGCCATGGATGGCGATAAGATCGTACGGATTGCCGCGGCGATTGAGCCGGCCGAGGGCGATACCGTCGAGGATGCTGCGGGCTGCTGGGTGTTCCCGGGCTTTATCGATGGGCACACGCACATGCAGTGCTGGACCGGCATGGACTGGACGGCCGATAGCTTTGAGACCGGTACGCGTGCGGCTGCCTGCGGCGGTACGACGACCATCGTGGACTACGCGACGGCCGATCGCGGCGTGACCATGCCCGATGCCTTGGCCGAGTGGCATCGCCGCGCCGACGGAACCTGCACGGCCAACTACGCCTTTCATATGGCACTCGCCGAGTGGAACGAGCGCAACCGCGCCGACCTCTCGGCCATGCGCGAGGCGGGCGTATCGTCGTTCAAGACCTACTTTGCCTACGATCATCTGCGCCTGGACGATGCCGAGACGCTCGAGGTGCTGGAGGAACTCAAGCGTATTGGCGGCATACTGTGCGTGCATTGCGAGAACGGTACGCTGGTGAATGAGCTGCAGAAGCGCGTGTTTGAGCAGGGTATCCACGGGCCCGAGGGCCATGCGCTCAGCCGTCCGGATGTGTGCGAGGCCGAGGCCGTGAGCCGTCTGCTGTATCTGGCACACCTGGCCGGCGACGCACCGGTCAACGTGGTACACCTTTCGACCAAGTTGGGGCTCGAGGCCATTCGCGCTGCCAAAGCGCGCGGGCAGAAGAACATCTATGTCGAGACCTGTCCTCAATATCTGATGCTCGACGATACGCGCTACTTGGAGCAGGGCGAAGACGGCTTTGCGGGCGCCAAGTATGTGATGAGCCCGCCGCTGCGCCATGCCGGCGACCGTGCGGCACTGCGCGAGGCGCTTGTGGCCGGCGAGATCGATACGATTGCGACCGACCACTGCAGCTTTAACCTGCACGGGCAAAAGGACCGCGGGCGCGATGACTTCCGCGCGATTCCCAACGGCGGGCCCGGTGTGGAGCATCGCCCCGTCGCGATCGCTACGAGTTTTGAGGGACAGCTGGGCCCCGAGGATCTGTGCCGCTTGATGAGCGAGAACCCGGCGCGCGTCTTTGGCATGTATCCGCGCAAGGGCTGTCTTGCCGAGGGCGCCGATGCCGACGTGTGCGTGTGGGATCCCAAGGCGCGCTGGACGATTAGCGCCGGGACGCAGCATCAGGCTGTGGACTATACGCCGCTCGAGGGCTTTGAAGCGCACGGCCGCGCCAAGGCCGTGTTTGTGAACGGCGTGCTGGCTGCGCGCGACGGCGAGCCCACCGGAGCCCAACCCGGCCGCTACGTGCCCCGCTAACGGGAAGACCGCCGGGGTAGCTAATTTGGGAGATGATTTTTTGGGACGGGGTAGCAAAAAGAGCCCCGTCCCAAATTTGCTACCCCTGGAGGCTGGTGGCGATGAGGGGGCGGCCGAGGGCTGCCTCGAAGCAATCTGCCATCGTTGGATCGGCAAGCGTGTCGACTTGGTTGAGCATGATGCGGGCATTGTCGAGGTTCAGCATCTGCAGCTCGGCATTGAGCACCATGGCGACGCGCTCTGGGGTGGCAGCGTCGGTGGGCTCGCAGCCGCAGCGCTCGCAGAAGAGCTCGGGGCGGTGGACAACCTTGGCGACGGGCTTGCCCAGCCCTGAGGCGCCGACGACCCAGACAACGTTTGCCGTGGCGGCGGGAATTACCGGCTCCCAGGCGGCATGCGCCTTGAGCGGGAGTCGCTTGCTGCCATCTGCCTCGGCCAACACATAGTCAAAGCGCTGCGCCAGCTGGTCGAGCGGCTCAGCGGGGGCGGAGAGCTTGCCTGTCTCCGGGTCCAAGACGCCTGCCTGGCAGATGCTTCCGCGCACAAGGCCCGCGCAGGCCTCGCAGGTGCAGCCGGGGGCGTGTAAGGCACCTGGCTTCCAAGGTGCGGCGTCCAGGCGACGATTCGACCCGTCCCATGGCACGCCGGCAACGGGAAGCATATACGTGGTGGTACAGAGGAGCACGCGGCCGCCAGCGCGCATGAGCTCAAGACCCAGCGTCTTGAGCAAGGTCGACTTGCCGCCGCTGCCGATAATCGCGGTAATGCCCGGCTCGATCCTGAGCGCCGAGGCAAGATTGCCGCTAACCGTTTCCATCTGTTCACCGCCGTATAATACTGTGATAATAAATAATCATCAGAGTAGCGGTCGAACCGCTTTTGCTCTGCTCAAACCGTAGCACAGGGAGGTGCCCCGGGAATGCTCGTTTATGTTCGCGGCGCCGGCGATATCGCCACGGGTGTCGCTGCCCGTTTGGTGCGCGCCGGCGTGTCGGTTGTCATGGCCGATATCGCGGTTCCCACGTGCATCCGCCGCACAATCAGTTTTTGCGAGGCCATTCGCCTGGGCGAGGTCGAGGTCGAGGGCATTCGCGCTCGCTTGGCACAGACGCCGGCTGAGGCGCTTGCGATTGCCGAGGCTGGAGACGTCGCCGTTGTGGTAGACCCCCAGGCCAAGATGATCGGCGAGCTGAAACCCGCGGCTGTGGTCGACGCGATTTTGGCTAAGCGCAACTTGGGCACCACGCGCGACATGGCGCCCGCCGTCATCGCCGTGGGGCCGGGCTTTACCGCGCCGGTTGACTGCGACGCCGTGGTCGAGACCATGCGCGGGCATTTTCTCGGCCGTGTCATTACCCAAGGTTCGCCCCAGCCTAACACGGGCGTGCCGGGCATTATCGCCGGCTATGGCAAGGAACGTGTTATCCACAGCCCCGCCGCCGGCGTGTTTCGGTCCGACCGCGCAATCGGCGACATCGTGAGCGCCGGAGACGTGATTGGCTACGCGGGCGATACGCCCATGTGCACGCAGATCGATGGCTGTCTGCGCGGGCTTTTGGCGAACGGCGTGCAGGTGACTGAGGGCTTTAAATGCGCCGATGTCGATCCGCGCGGCGACGCCAGCTACATCAACTATATTTCGGACAAGGCGACATCGGTCGGCGGCGGCGTGCTCGAGGCACTCGCTATGCTCACCGATGTCTTTAGAGGATAGAAGGCGGCAATGGAAAAGCTCGATGTTGTGAATGCGGCGCTTGCCGCCCTGCGTGCTGGCGAGACGTGCGAGCTCGTGGTCGTGGCCGGTACGGCGGGGTCATCACCACGCGGCGTGGGCGCCTGGATGGCCGTCTTTGCCGATGGCAGCCAAGCGGGCACCATCGGCGGCGGCAAGATTGAGCTTTTTGCGCTGGACGAGGCGCGCGAGCTGCTGGCCGCAGGGCAATCGCGTCTGGTCCGCTACACCATGGGCGGCGAGAACTCCGATACCGGCATGATCTGCGGCGGGGCCATCTGCCTGTGCTACCTGCATCTGGACTCGACCCAGGCACCGTTGTTCCAGTCGGTTGCCGACGTCTTGGCCTATCGGCGCATCGGCGACTTCGTCATCGACTTTGAGCCGTTTATCGCGAGCGCGCTCGAGGGCGATGTGGTTGAGTACCATGGCGAGACATCGCGCCATACCATTGCCGGCTGCCCCGAGCTTTCGCTGGTGGAGGAGGGGAGTAAGGTCACCTACACCAACGCCGCCTTCGAGATTCCCCCGGCGCACATCGAGACGCTCTGCCCCGAGGGCCTGACCTATATCTTTGGCTGCGGCCACGTGGGCGCTGCGACGGCGCGGGTGCTCACGGCGGCGGGCTTTGCCGTCGTGGCTTGCGACGACCGCCCCGGCACGCTGACCCCCGAATGGGTGCCCGGCGTCTACGACCGTCGTCTGGTCGATTATAAGAACCTGAGCGAGCTGTGCCCCATCGGCCCGCGCGACTTGGTGGTCGTCGCCACGGCGGGTCACAAGTCCGATATCGACGTGGTGATTCAGGCCATGCGCGCTAAACCCGCCTATCTGGGCTGCCTGGGCTCGCGCCGCAAGACCGCCTTTGTGCGCGCCCGCCTGGAGCAGGAGGGCTTCACGCAGGGCCAGATCGACGAGCTGCACCTGCCGATCGGTGTCGCCATCGAGGCCGAGGACCCCGAGGAGATCGCCATCTCCATCGCTGCCGAGATGATCCACCTGCGCCGCACCAAGCTCGTCCCCCGCAAGCGCTAGTCGCATCCCCATCAATAAGTTGCGGTGAAATGCGGGCTGTTTAAGCCAGTTAAGCCGTCAAACAGTCCCTATTTCACCGCAACTGCCATTTTCCTCCGTCGCATGCGGATCGGTTTGTGCGGGGGAGTTGTGGAGTTGTGCAGGCAGACGAGGTTTTTCTGG
The DNA here is from genome assembly GCF_003465685.1 of Collinsella sp. AF04-24. NCBI lineage: Bacteria > Bacillati > Actinomycetota > Coriobacteriia > Coriobacteriales > Coriobacteriaceae > Collinsella > Collinsella sp. AF04-24. Next base: position 30,781 of record NZ_QSBK01000004.1, on the reverse strand, counting down.
AAAAACGCTCCCGATGCGCGTATAGTACCGATTGTTTTGTCGGCTCCTGCTGTGTCGAGTCCAAACCGCGTAATGCCATGAGCGGCGCGGATGCAGCCAGGAGGCACGAGGACAACCCATCGTGGCCACGCCCCGTGCTTAAAACCCCAAGAAGGAGTGAACAATGGCAGAAGAGAAGTATGTGCCGCGTCTGAAGACCAAGTACAACAACGAGGTCAAGCAGCAGCTTCAGGACAAGTTCCAGTACGAGAACGTCATGATGATCCCCAAGTTTGAGAAGATCGTCGTGAACATGGGTGTCGGCGAGGCCGCTACCGATTCCAAGGCCATCGACGGTGCCGTGCGCGACCTGCGCGCCATCACCGGCCAGCAGCCGATGATTACCCGTGCCCGCAAGTCCATCGCTACCTTCCGCCTGCGCGCTGGTATGCCGATCGGCTGCAAGGTTACCCTGCGTGGCGACCGTATGTGGGAGTTCTTCGATCGCCTGACCTCCGTCGCGATCCCCCGTATCCGCGACTTCCGCGGCATCTCCGCCAAGAGCTTCGACGGCCGTGGTAACTTCTCCATGGGCGTCACCGAGCAGCTCATCTTCCCCGAGATCGACTTCGACTCCGTCGATCACCAGCGTGGTATGGACATCACTTTCGTGACCACCGCCAACACCGATGAGGAGGCCAAGGCCCTTCTGGACGCCTTCGGTTTCCCGTTCAAGAAATAGGTTCACCTGCCCTATGAGCGCCGTTCCCAGAAGGGGGCGGCGCTTGGGGCGAACAATACTCTATGTGAGGAGGATATAAGTGGCTAAGACATCGATGATCGTCAAGTGCAATCGCAAGCAGAAGTTCTCTACTCGTGAGTACACGCGCTGCCAGCGCTGCGGCCGTCCGCACTCTGTGTACCGCAAGTTCGGCCTGTGCCGTGTCTGCTTCCGCGAGCTTGCACTCAAGGGCGAGCTTCCCGGCGTTAAGAAGGCCAGCTGGTAAGTCACTACCAGCGTTTCAAGCATCAGTTTGGAACAGGGAAAACGCGCTAAAAAGGCTTTGCCGTTAAGGGCGGCGAAGAACCAAGAGCACGTGTTCATCAAGAACGAAGGAGAATCTGTATGAACCTTACAGACCCGATCGCAGATATGCTTACGCGCATCCGTAACGCTAACTCTGTGAACAAGGCCACGGTCTCCATGCCGAGCAGCAAGAAGCTCGTCGAGATCGCTCGTGTTCTGCACGAGGAGGGCTACATCGAGGGCTACGATGTCGAGGACACCGTTCCCCAGAAGACTCTGCACATCACGCTTAAGTATGGTCCCAAGAAGGCTAAGGTCATCAACGGCATCCGCCGCATTTCCAAGCCGGGCCTGCGTAAGTACACCGGCGTTGCCGACATGCCCCGCGTCCGCGGTGGCCTTGGTACCGCCATCATTTCCACCAGCCATGGCGTCATGACCGACCGCGATGCTCGCAAGCACAACGTCGGCGGCGAGATCATCGCTTACGTCTGGTAATTCGCTCGGTAGGTAGAAGGAAAGGAGATCACCGTGTCTCGTATCGGTAATAAGCCTGTCCAGATTCCCGCCGGAGTCGAAGTGGCAGTCAACGGCAACAACGTTGTCGTCAAGGGCCCCAAGGGCCAGCTCGAGCTCGATGTCTTTGAGAAGCTCGCTATCAACGTCGAGGACAACGTCCTCACCGTTTCCCGTCCCGACGACGAGCGTGAGACCCGTGCCCGCCACGGCCTCACCCGCGCCCTCATCCACAACATGGTTGTTGGCGTTTCCGAGGGCTTCGAGAAGAAGCTCGAGCTCGCCGGCGTCGGTTACCGCGTGCAGCAGAAGGGCAAGAACCTCGAGTTCTCCCTGGGCTTCTCGCACCCCGTGATCGTCGAGGCTCCCGAGGGCATCACCTTCGAGGTTCCCGACAACACCCACGTGAACGTCAAGGGTATCAACAAGCAGCAGGTCGGTCAGATCGCCGCTGAGATCCGCGGCCATCGTCCTCCCGAGCCTTACAAGGGCAAGGGTATCCACTACGTTGGCGAGCACATCCGCCGCAAGCTGGGTAAGGCCGCCAAGTAGTCGTAACCGACTCACTCGCATAAGACCAGCACCCCGTCAGGTGCTGGCAAGATCAACCTTTTTAGGAGTTTACGTATGAACAAGCATAAGGCGAAGCTGGAAGGCCTCAAGCGTCGTCAGCGTCGTGTTCGCGGCAAGGTCTCGGGTACCTCCGAGCGTCCGCGTCTTCGCGTGACCCGTACTAACGCCAACATCTATGCCCAGATCATCGACGACAGCAAGGGCTCCAGCCTGACGCTCGTCTCTGCCTCGACCCTCGAGGCCGAGTTCAAGGGCACCCACACCTCGAACAAGGAGGCTGCGGAGAAGGTCGGTCAGCTCGTTGGCAAGCGCGCCATCGAGGCCGGCATCACCAAGGTCGCCTTCGATCGCGGTGGCCGTATCTACCATGGCCGCGTCAAGGCCCTCGCCGACGGTGCTCGTGCCGCCGGTCTCGAGTTCTAGGAGGTATGTAGCACATGGCTCGTAATCAGAAGCAGCAGCGCGAGGCCTCCGAGTTCGAGGAGCGCGTCGTTTACATCAACCGCGTGTCGAAGACCGTCAAGGGTGGTCGTCGCATGAGCCTCGTCGCTCTCGTCGTCGTTGGCGACGGCAAGGGTAACGTCGGCGTTGGCATGGGCAAGTCCGCTGAGGTGCCCCTGGCCATCTCCAAGGCGTCTCTCGATGCCAAGAAGAACATGTTCCACGTGCCGGTGACCGAGCAGGGCACCATCCCGCACGAGGTTCTCGGCCACTTTGGTGCCGGCCGCATCATCATCAAGCCCGCTGTCGAGGGTACCGGCGTTATCGCCGGCGGCGCTGTGCGTCCCCTCTTTGAGCTTGCTGGCATCAAGAACGTCCTGTCCAAGTCCCTCGGTACCGACAACGGCCTCAACATCATCAAGGCTGCCGTCGAGGGCCTCAAGGAGCTCTCCAGCCCTGAGGACGTCGCGGCTCGCCGTGGCCTGACGGTCTCCGAGATGTTCGTCGGTAAGGAGAACTAAGCATGGCTGACACCATCAAGATCAAGCAGGTCCGCAGCACCAACGGTTGCAAGCAGGACCAGGTCCGTACTGTCCGTGCCCTCGGTCTCCACAGGATCCGCGAGGTTCGCGAGATTGCTGACAACGAGTCCGTCCGCGGCATGATCTTCAAGGTCAAGCACCTTGTCGAGATTGTAGAGGAGTAGCAAATGCAGCTTCACGATCTTACTCCCGCGCCCGGTTCCACCAAGAACCGCAAGCGCGTCGGCCGTGGCAATTCTTCGGGTCACGGCACCACTTCTGGCCGCGGTCAGAAGGGCCAGGGTTCCCGCTCTGGCGGCACCAAGGGTGCCGGCTTCGAGGGTGGCCAGACTCCGCTGGCTATGCGCCTGCCCAAGCTTCCGGGCTTCCGCAACCCCCGTCGTATCGAGTACACCGCTGTTAACGTTGAGCGTCTCGAGCGTAAGTTCGAGGATGGCGCTGTGATCGACGGTGCCGCTCTTAAGGCCGCTCGCATCACCAAGAGCGAGTTCGAGCCCGTCAAGGTGCTCGGCAATGGTGAGCTCACCAAGAAGTTCACGGTCAAGGTCGACAAGGTCAGCGCTTCTGCGCAGGCCAAGATCGAGGCCGCCGGCGGAAAGGTCGAGCTGCCGTGCTAAATGGTCTTAAGAATGCTTTCCGCATCAAAGAATTGCGCGAAAAGATTCTTTTTACCATAGCTATGCTCGTCGTGTACCGCATTGGTGCGCACGTTCCTGTGCCCGGCATTCCCTTCCAGGGGATGCTGGGCCTTTTCTCGACCGATAACAATTCGGTCGCCGCAGGTGCTATGGCCCTCCTGAATCTTTTCTCTGGCGGCGCGTTGAGCTATGTGTCGGTGTTTTCGCTGGGCATCATGCCTTACATCACCAGCTCGATCATCCTCCAGATGCTCCAGGCCGTCGTGCCTTCCCTGCATGAGCTTGCCCGCGAGGGCGAGGTCGGTCAGACCAAGATTACGCAGTATTCGCGTTACCTCACCTTGGCTCTGGCAATCCTCAACTCCGTGGGTTACCTCTTCCTCTTTAAGAGCTTCGGCATCAGCTTCAATGGCGCCGGCGCTCCCGAGATCATCTTCGACCTCATGATCGTCGGTACGCTCACCGCGGGCGCCATGCTGATCATGTGGATTGGTGAGCTCATCACCCAGCGCGGTATCGGCAATGGCATGTCGCTGATCATCTTCGCGAACATCATGGCCGGTCTGCCGCAGGCGATCTTTTCCAGCACCGAGGGCAATGCCGGTGGCATCATCACCATGGCGATCATCTGCGCCATCATCCTGCTGGTTATTCCGCTGATTGTTTTCCTTGAGCGCGGCCAGCGCCGCATCCCGGTCTCCTACGCCAAACGCGTCGTTGGCCGTCGCATGATGGGTGGCCAGACCACCTACCTGCCCATCAAGGTCAACACCGCGGGTGTCGTGCCGATCATCTTCGCTTCGGCGCTGCTGTACTTCCCGGCTCAGATTGCCGTGTTCTTCCCCGGCATCGGCTGGATTCAGGCAGTTGCCTCTGCGCTTTCGACCGGTTGGCTCAACTGGGTGCTTAACGTTGTCCTCATCGTGTTCTTCGCGTACTTCTACACCTCCATGGTGTTCAACCCCGATGACACGGCCGATAACCTTAAGAAGCAGGGCGGCTTTATTCCGGGCGTGCGTCCGGGTAGGGCTACCGCGGCCTACATCAAGAACGCGCTCAACAAGATTACGCTTCCCAGCGCTGTCTTTTTGGCGCTCATCGCCATCGTGCCTTCGATCATCTTCTCCTTCACGGGTAACCATCTGATCCAGGCATTTGGCGGCACGTCCATCCTCATCATGGTCGGCGTCGTGCTCGACACGGTCGATAAGCTCGAAGGCCAGATCAAGATGTATGATTACGATGGATTCTTTAAATAGGCTAGAGGAGGATTGCTCATGAACCTCGTATTGCTCGGAGCTCCGGGTGCCGGTAAGGGCACCGTCGCACAGGAGCTCGTCGCCGAGTTTGGCGTCGCTCACATTTCCACGGGCGACCTGCTGCGTGCTGCCGTCAAGGGTGGCACCGACCTTGGTATTCAGGCTAAGAAGTACATGGACGCTGGCGAGCTCGTTCCCGACCAGCTCGTGATCGACCTTGTCAAGGAGCGCCTTGCTGCCGATGACGCCCAGCAGGGCTTCATCCTCGACGGCTTCCCGCGCAACACCGCCCAGGCTGTGACGCTCGATTCCGAGCTCTCCGCCATGGGTCGCGAGATCGATTGCGCCCTTCTGGTCGACGTGGCCCCCGAGGTCATCATCGCTCGTCTGTCTTCGCGTCGCACTTGCCGCGCCTGCGGTTACACCGGCACCGCTGCCGATGCTACCTGCCCCAAGTGCGCCGGCGAGATGTATCAGCGCGACGACGACAAGCCCGAGACCATCAAGAACCGTCTCGACGTCTACGAGAAGTCCACGAGCCCGCTCGTCGACTACTATCGTGGCCAGGGTCTGCTCAAGTCGGTCAACGGTGACCAGGCTCGCGAGACCGTGTACGGGGATGTCAAAGAGGCTCTCGGTCTATGATCAAGATTAAGTCTGCAACGCAAATCGAGCAGATGAAGAAGGCAGGAGCGCTATCTAAGATGGCGCTCCGCCACGTTGGAGCCATGGTGCGCCCTGGTGTTTCGACCTTTGAGCTCGATCAGCTCGCGGAGCAGATTATCCGTATGCATGGCGGCACCCCGGCCTTTAAGGGTTACGGCGGGTTCCCCGGTACCATTTGCGCATCGATTAACGATGCCGTGGTCCACGGTATTCCCAACCCCGACATGATCCTGCGCGATGGCGATATCATCTCCATCGATACGGGAGCTGTCGTTGACGGTTGGGTCGGCGATAACGCTTGGACGTTTTTTGTCGGCACACCCACGCCCGAGGCCAAGGCCCTGTGCGAGGTCACGCGCGATTGCCTTAAGGCTGCCATCGAGCAGGCTGTTCCCGGTAACCATATCGGGGATGTTGGTTACGTCGTTCAGTCCCTCGCCGAGTCTCACGGTTACGGCGTGCTTCGTGACTATGTGGGTCATGGCATTGGCCGCGTGATGCACGAGGACCCCAACGTTCCTAACTATGGAAAGAAGGGGAGGGGCGTTCGCCTCCAGGCCGGCATGGTCATTGCCATCGAGCCGATGGTTACGATGGGTTCCAACCATGTGAGCACGGGCTCCGACGGTTGGATTGTTACGACCAACGACCACCTGCCCGCCGCGCACTACGAGAACACCGTCGCCATTACCAATGACGGTCCGGTGATTATCACCACGGATGCCCAAGGTGCTTGGTGTTCGCTCCAAGGCGGAGAAATGTAACAAGTTCCACTTAGTTGTGGAGCCATTACGAAGTTATTACGATGCGTGCATACGTGTTGTAGAATACTCAATCGCTGTCGTTTTCTAGAGAAAGATGATTGCTTGTGAAGAAGGAAGACGCAATTGAGCTCGAGGGTACGGTAAAGGAACCGCTGCCCAATGCCATGTTTAAGGTCGAGCTCGAGAACGGTCATTCGGTTCTGTGCAACATTTCTGGCAAGATCCGAATGAATTACATCCGTATTCTCCCCGGTGACAGGGTTGTCGTGGAGCTTTCCCCGTACGACCTGACCCGCGGCCGCATCACCTATCGCTACAAATAGCGGCACGCATACGCGCACTCCATTTCCGACTGCAGGCTTAGCTCAACCTACGGTCGGATTGTGTGTGAAGACCAGCCATAGTTTTAAACGCCTGCGGCTGGGCGAGTAGATAGTAGGGAAGTAGTTTGAGCGCTACCGAAAGGAAGAACGATGAAGGTACGTCCTTCGGTCAAGAAGATGTGCGATAAGTGCAAAATCATTAGGCGCCATGGCAAGGTCCTCGTCATTTGCGAGAACCCCCGTCATAAGCAGCGTCAGGGTTAAGAGAGGAGACTACGTTGGCCCGTATTAATGGTGTCGACCTCCCGCGTGAGAAGCGCGTTGAGATCGGTCTGACCTACATTTACGGCATCGGCCGCACCACTGCGACGAAGATCTGCGTCGAGTGCAACGTTAACGTGGATACGCGCGTTAAGGACCTCACCGAGGATGAGGTTAACGCCATCCGTGATTATATCGATAAGAACCAGATCATGGTTGAGGGCGACCTCCGCCGTGAACGCAACCAGAACGTCAAGCGCCTTATGGACATCGGCTGCAACCGCGGCCTTCGTCACCGCAAGGGCCTCCCGGTCCGCGGCCAGCGCACCCACACTAACGCTCGTACCCGTAAGGGCCCGAAGCGTCAGATCGGTGCTAAGAAGAAGAAATAAGGAGCGCTAGATAGATGGCTACTGCTAAGAAGAACGTTCGCGCTGCCCGTCTGAAGCGCGCGGACCGTAAGAACATTTCCGTGGGCCAGGCTCACATCCGTTCTACGTTCAACAACACGATCGTTTCGATCACCGATCCCCAGGGCAACGTCATTTCCTGGAAGTCGGCTGGCCAGGTGGGCTTCAAGGGCTCCCGTAAGTCCACGCCGTTCGCTGCCCAGATGGCTGCCGAGGCTGCTGCCAAGCAGGCCATGGAGCACGGTATGAAGAAGGTTTCTGTCTTCGTCAAGGGCCCCGGCTCCGGTCGTGAGACCGCCATCCGCTCCCTCCAGGCTGCTGGCCTCGAGGTCTCGAGCATCCAGGACAAGACCCCCATTCCGCACAACGGCTGCCGCCCCAAGAAGCGTCGCCGCGTGTAACTGAAAGGATCGTATCAATATGGCAATCGACAGGACTCCTGTTCTTAAGCGCTGCCGTCAGCTCGGGATCGATCCCGCTGAGCTCGGTTACAGCAGCAAGAAGGAATCTATCCGTCAGCCCAAGCGCCGTCGCAAGGAATCTGAGTACGGCATGCAGCTGCGCGAGAAGCAGAAGGTCAAGTTCATCTATGGCGTTCTGGAGAAGCAGTTCCACGGGTACTTCAACAAGGCCCGCAAGATGAACGGCGTCACCGGTGAGAACCTCATGATCATCCTTGAGTCTCGCCTCGACAACGTCGTCTTCCGTCTTGGCTTCGCCCGCACCCGCAAAGAGGCTCGTCAGTCCGTCCGTCACGGTCACTTCACCGTGAACGGCAAGCGCGTGGACATCCCGTCCTACCGCGTCAAGGCCGGCGACGTCGTCGCTGTCGGCGAGAAGTTCCGTGACCTCCTCCCCATCAAGGAGGCTCTGATTTCCTCCGAGCGCTTTGAGGTCCCTGGCTGGCTCGAGGTCGATATCGAGAAGCTGTCTGGTAACGTGCTCGCTCTGCCGACGCGTGAGCAGATCAGCGGTGATATCAACGAGCAGCTCATCGTCGAGCTCTACTCTAAGTAGTCCATCCGGGCTGCTGAGGCTGGAGGTAATACATGTCAGAATTCATTAGGCCTCAGGTTCAGGTCGAAGAGATCAACGAGACGTCTGCTCGTGTCTCCGTCGAGCCGCTCGAGCGTGGTTACGGCGATACGCTGGGTAACTCCCTTCGTCGCGTTCTTCTGTCCTCGCTCGAGGGTGCCGCCGTCGAGGCTATTCAGATCGATGGTGCGCAGCACGAGTTCATGACCATCCCTAACATGGTCGAGGATGTCACCGACATCGTCCTGAATGTCAAGGGTCTTGTCTTCAGGGCTCTCGGCACGACCGACGAGGCGACCGCCACCATCTCGGTTGACGGCCCCTGTGAGGTCACCGGTGCGGACTTCTTTATTCCGTCCGAGTTTGAGCTGGTCAACCCCGAGCAGCACATCGCTACGCTCACCGAGGGTGGCCATCTCACCATGAGCATGCGCATCGGCTATGGCCGCGGCTATGTTTCTGGCGAGGCCAACAAGCGCGACAACGATCCCATCGGTGTGATCCACGTCGACTCGCTGTACTCGCCGGTTTCCCGTTGCGCCAAGCTCGTTGAGGCTTGCCGTGTCGGTCAGCACACCGACTACGACCGCCTTGTCCTCGAGATCGAGACCAACGGCTCCATCGCCCCGCGCGACGCCGTGGTCCAGGCTGCCAATATCATCAACCAGCATATGGCCGCCTTTATGAACCTTGCCGAGACCCCCGAGGTCGAGGAGGAGGCTTCGATCTTCGCTCCCGAGGTCACCAACGACAACGCCGAGCTGGACAAGCAGATCGAGGATCTGGACCTTTCCGTCCGTTCCTACAACTGCCTTAAGCGCGCCAGCATTCACTCGGTCCGTCAGCTCGTTGAGTTCTCGGAGAACGATCTGCTCAACATCCGTAATTTCGGTGTTAAGTCGATCGAGGAAGTGAAGGACAAGCTTGAGTCCATGGGCCTGAGCCTGAAGGCTTAATGCTTCGCATATTTGAGGAGAAACTAGACCATGCGTCACAACGTTAAGAAGGGCCTTAAGCTCGGCACCGATGCGAGCCACACCAAGGCCATGAAGAAGAGCCTTGCTAAGGCCCTCTTCGAGAACGACCGCATCAAGACCACCGAGACCCGCGCTAAGGCGCTGCGTTCGGTCGTCGATCCGATCATCACTTGGGCCAAGAAGGGCGACCTGCACTCTCGTCGTCTGGCTATCGCCAAGCTCGGCGATAAGCAGCTCGTTGCCGAGATCTTCGACAAGGCTGCTCAGGGCATGTGGCAGGACCGCAACGGCGGTTACACCCGCATCATGAAGCTCGGTAACCGTAAGGGCGACAACGCTCCCATCGTTATCATGGAGCTCGTCACCGAGCCTTGCACGCCTAAGGCCAAGAAGGCTGCTCCGGCCCCCAAGAAGGCCGCTGCTCCCAAGAAGGTCGAGGCTGTCGAGGAGACCGCTGCCGAGGAGGCTCCTGCTGAGGAGACCGCTGAGTAGACATTCCGTCTGCATAGGCTATATTCGAGGGGTACGTTCGCGTACCCCTCTTTTTTTGTCGCGATACCGTTGCTTGTTTGTTGGGAGCGCCCATGACTGCGCCGTCTGATTTCAATTCGATTTCCGAGCTTGACGCCACGCTCGTATTTCGCGTGGCCTATGATGGCTCGTCGTATAGCGGATTTGCCGAGCAGCCGGGACAGACGACGGTTGCGGGTGAGCTACGTCGAGCCATCGAGACGCTGCTTCGCCGCCCGATCGATCTGACGTGTGCGGGGCGTACCGATGCCGGCGTGCATGCCGTGGCTCAGTACATCAGCGTGCCCGTAACGGACGCTGAGCTCGCTTGTACGCGCCGTAGGTGGCTGCGGGCTATGGATGCCCTGCTGCCCAAAGATATCGCCATAAACGAGGTCTACAAGGCCCGTAAAGGCTTTTCTGCGCGTTTTGACGCGCGTTCCCGTACGTATACGTACCGTATTGCCGATCGAGATGCGCGCCCCGTGCTGTCCCGCGGTGCCGTGTGGTGGCATCGCTATCCCTTGGATGTTGAGGCTATGTCTGCTGCCTGCCCCGCTCTGCTGGGCGAGCAGGACTTTAAAAGCTTTTGCAAGGTTGCTTCGGCCGTTGGCAAACCCACGCATCGCTGCGTGATGCGTGCCGAATTTGGCCATGAGGTTGCGTTTGGCGAGGACATCCTGACGTTCACCATCGAGGGCAATGCGTTTCTGCATTCGATGGTCCGTACGATCGTGGGCACGCTTGTCGAGATTGGCATGCATCGCCGTGAACCCGGGTGGATGCGCGAGGTTATCGATGCTTGCGACCGTACCGCTGCGGGCCCCACGGCTCCTGCCTGCGGCCTTACGTTTATGGGCGTGGATTACGATCCCGCCGAGCTTGTCGTGCTCGACTAGGGGAGGGCTCGACGCGTCGTGCGTCGACACCTGCCATCTGTGGGCTGCGCGTGTGCAACATCTGTTCTTGGCGTGCAATACAACCGGTGTCTCATTGCTTTTATTGCCGGGGTGTACCATGAACCACGGTTTTATTCATTGCTGTCGAGAGGACGGATAATTTGGTTCGACGTGGCTCGCATCCGCGACTTTCGGTGATCCTTGTGGTAGAAGGTTCGCCCAGCTATGCGATGCGTGCGCTCGAGAGTATCCAGAACCAAGACCTCTACGATTTGCAGATTGTCGTTGTCTGTCGCGATGCTGCGCCCGGTGTGCGCCATTCGCTTCAAGTTGCTGCTGACAGGGACATCCATATTGATTTGATTGACGTCGAGGACGCGACGCGCGGCGCGTGTCTTCGTGCCGGTTTTGCTGCCTCGCGCGGCTCTCAAATCATCGCCATGAACGCCGATGAGTGGTTTGCTCCGCAATCCCTTTCCAAGATGGTCGATATCGCGTGCGATACTGCGGCAGACATAGTGTTCCCCACGGTGTCGCTCGACCGCTATGATGCACATCGAGAGCGCCATTCGCGCGTCTTGGATGCTACTCATATTTCCATTGATAGCAAATCTTCGATGGTGGCCGGGCTGCCCCAGTTGATTTTAGGCGGCTTGGTTGCTCAAGTCTCTGGCGTGATGTATAGCCGTCCGCTGTTTGAGGCATGCCTTTTGTGCGACAAGGCGTTTCGCACAGTTGGGTTTATGGCATGCGCGCTCTCGCAGGCGCAGCGCGTCTCCGGATGCGGCAACGCTTGTTTCCACACGGTGGCGCCTAAGCTTACAGATGCCTTTGATCCCACCATGTATGCCAAGGTATCCGATGACACCCGGGCGCTCGACGAGCTTGCGGACTCACTCTCGGAAGCAGATAGCGGTGGTCGGCTCAAGCTGGCAAGCCAAAAGTTCTACTTTGCCGGACTGGTCGCCTGCATCGAGAATTTGTGTCTGAGCCCGCATGGAGTGTCGTCAATCGAGCGTTCCGCCCGCATGCGTGATATGCTCGAGGCGCCTCGAACCCGTCAGATGGTCGCCGCGCTCAAGGATAACCATCGGGGGCTCGGTCTGTTGTTTGGGCCGATCGCCAGCGCTAAGCCCGCGCGCTGCGTGATGTGTACGCATCTGGCAGCTTTTCTTAACCGTACGGGCGCAAAAACCGCCTAAACGGCTCATTACGAAACAAACTTGCATAGAATTGTTTCGAAATGCGTTCTTATTCACAAAAGCCTTCAAATAGCGCTAAACTATTCAAACACTGATTGATTGTCTCCGCCATCTTTTGGAGAGAGGGTTTGTATGGCTAAAAAACGCAATGGGCGCCAGGATGCCATTAGAGATATTGTGCGCAATAAGGATGTCCGCACGCAGCGCGTGCTGGTCGATGAGCTCCGTGCTATGGGCTTTGATTGCACGCAGGCGACTGTCTCTCGCGATATTGCCGACATGGGGCTGCGTAAGCTCCCTGAGGGCATCTATGTTCTGGCAGAGGACCTACACCTGCAGCGTATGGTTTCCGAGCTCGTAACGGGCGTTCTGCGTACCGATAATCTGGTTATGATCAAGGCTCAGCCTGGCACGGCTTCCGGCATCGCCGCCGCCGTTGACGCGGCCGAGTTGCCCGATGTGCTTGGCTCGCTTGCCGGCAACGATACGATTTTGGTTATTGCCCAGACGGCCGAGGACGGCGAGCGCCTCGAGGCACTGATCAATAAGCTGAGCAATTCTCGCAAGTAGGCGTGCGGGTCGTGCGCTCGGCACTTCGTGCACTGACATAGTGGCTTGTAAGGGGTATCGACGTTGGTCGGTACCCCTTTTTGATTGCCGGTATAAAGACCGCCCACCAGGTCGCTTCAAACTAAAAGGCCCCCGAGCAGTTCAATAGGCTGCTCGGGGGCCTTGTTGCTTATGGCCGGATGATTTCTAGCCGACCGTATCGTCAGGCGTGGGCGAGGGGTCGGGAGTGGGCGTAGGCGTAGGCGTAGGCGTGCCGCCATCGCCGCCGGTCGAACCACCAGTGGAGCCGCCCGTCGAACCACCGGTCGTACCGGTGCCGCCGGTGGTGTCACCGCCCGTGGTCTCGGTGGTCGTGGTCGTCGTGGTCGTCGTTGTGGTGGTTTCCTCTTCGTCCTCGTTCTCGTCCTTGTCGTCGTTCTCCGTCTTCTTGGTGTTGTTGGTGCCGTAGAACTTCCAGACGCTGTTGTTCTTGTAGGTGGGCGCCGTTCCGGTCGCAAACTCCTCGCGCTCGGTACCGGTCAGAACGGTGTTCATAAACCGCTTAAAGACAGGCAGGTTGGTGCTGTCGCCCAGCAGGTCCGTGCCGTACTTTTGGATGGGGATCTCGCCCGCGGAATAGCCGGTCCACAGGGCGCACGCCAGCTGCGGGGTATAGCCGCAGAACCAAAGGTTGGTGGTGTTGTCGGTGGTGCCCGTCTTGCCGGCATAGGGCTGGTTGACACTCAGGGCGCCGGCAGCACCCGTACCGCTGCCCTTCATGACGCCGGACAGAACATCGGTGACCGCGGCGGCCTCGCCCTCGGTAAGCACCTGTGAGGGATTGTCGGTGTGCTGGTACAGCACCGAACCGGTACGAGAATCAATCTCGGTGATGGCGATCGGCTGGCGATAGTAGCCGCCGTTGGCAAACGTCGCGTAGGCGGCGGCCATCTCGAGTGGCGAGATCGAGCCGGTGCCGAGCGTCATGACGGGAACGTCCTCGATGTTGTCCTTGGCGGGGTCGATGCCGAGCTTTTTGACGAGCGAGATGATCTTGCTGTTGCCGACGGCTTCCGCCACCTGGATGTAGCCGGTGTTGGAGGAGTATGCCGTCGCCTGCTTAAGCGTGATGTTGCCGTAGCTCTGGTTGGCGTAGTTTTGGACCTCGGTCGTGGTGCCCTTGGCCTTGAGCGGCGAGTTGCAGTTGAGGGTGACGTTGGGGTTCATGCCGTTTTGGATGGCAGTTGCCAGCGTAAAGGCCTTAAAGGTGGAGCCGACGGGACGCTTGGCCGTGGCATGGTTTACGTGGTTCTCGTCGGCGTTGTAGTCGTAGCCGCCCACCATGCACTTGATGTAGCCGGTCTTGGGGTCGACGACGACCATGCCCATGTCCAGGCCGTCAAGCGAGAGCGTGTCGAGCTGCTCGCGGACGGCATTCTCTGCCACCTGCTGCATCGTGGGGTCGATGGTGGTCTTGACGGTCAGGCCGCCCTTAAAGAGCACGTCGGTCGAGAACTCCTGCTCCAGCAGCTGCTTGACGTAGGAGACAAAGTAGGGCTGCGAGTATACGTCGACGCCGCTGCCCGAGATTTCGGTCACATTGAGGGTGATGGGCTCGGCCTGTGCGGCATCGTGCTCCTCCTGGGTGATGTGGCCCAGGCGCAGCATGTTGTCGAGAACCTTGTTGCGGCGAGACAGTGCCAGATCGGGATTGACCGTGGGGTCGTACTGCGAAGGCGAGTTGGGAAGGCCGATGAGTAGCGCGGCCTCGCTCAGGGTGAGGTCGGCGGCGCTCTTGGACAGATAGGTCTCGGCTGCGGCCTCGATGCCGTAGGCGCCGTGGCCGTAATAGATGGTGTTGAGGTACATCATGAGGATCTCGTCTTTGGAGTACATGTCCTCCATCTTGATGGCGATGTAGGCCTCGCGCACCTTACGCTCAATGGTCGAGTCGAATTGCTCCTCCTGCAGGATGGTGTTGCGCACAAGCTGCTGGGTGATCGTCGAGGCGCCTTCGTGCCCGCCGCCGAGGGTTGCCACCGCAGCACGCGCGATACCCCACAGGTCGATACCGCCGTGCTCGTAGAAGCGCTCGTCCTCGACGTCAACGGTGCCCTGCAGCACGTAGGGGGAGACCTCGTCCTTGGTGATGGACTTGCGGTTTTGCGTGTAGAAGCTCGCGATCTTGTTGCCGTTACAGTCGACGATCTCGGTGGGCTCGCTCACCAGATACGCGTTGGCGTCGGTGTAGTCGGGCAGATCGGACAGCCAGCGGTTGACGTTACCGACCATGCCGATGCCAAACGCCACGCCCGCAATCAGCAGAAAGCCCAAAAACGAGAGCAGGATTATGGGCAGGGCGTGCGTCTTTGAACGGCTGTGTCCCTGTCGTTGGCGAGGACCCATATATTGACCTCCAGGTATGTCGTGCCAGACGGTGGATGTGCCGTCGGGGCAGGATGGACATAAGTTATTACACGATAAACCAAACGGGGCGCGCGAGGCCTCGTGTATGCTGGAAGACGGCATTTTTCAGAGTGAATGCATACCTTGGTAAGGAGTTTGTCGATGGCGATTCGGACGATGGGGCCGAGCGGACAATACGAGACTGGATTGGATGTTGTCAGTGCGGCGCTGCCCGAGCTGCTGGCGCCGGCGGGCGGACTCGACCAGATGCTTGCGGCTATCGCCGCGGGTGCCGATGCCATCTATGCGGGGTTGGGCGGCTTTAACGCCCGTGTGAGCGCCCATGGCTTTACGGATAACGAGTTTGCGCGCGGCTGCGCCGTGGCGCATGCCCATGGCGTGCATGTGTACGTAACGCTCAACGTGTTCGTGTTTGACGATGAGTTGTCCGACGCGGTGGCGTTGGGAGCTCATGCACTGGAGCTGGGCGCCGATGCTCTGATTGTCGCCGATGCCGGGTTGGCCTGCGCGCTGCGCGCGGCGATTCCCGGGGTCGAGATTCACCTGTCCACGCAGGCGGGCGCTCATAGCGAGGGTGCCGTGCGGCTTGCCGCCGATGAACTGGGGGTCGAGCGCGTGACGACGGCACGCGAGCTGACGGTCGACGAGATTGCGGCGCTATGTGCCACGGGCGTGCCCATCGAGGTATTCTGCCACGGTGCGATTTGCATCGGCTATTCGGGGGCGTGCGAGTTCTCGGCCCTGCGGCGTGGGCGCTCGGCGATGCGCGGCGACTGCACGCAGCCGTGCCGTCTGGCGTACGACCTAGTGGACGAGGCGGGGCAGAGTGTTGTTGCCGTCGAGGGAGACCGCCTGCTTTGTCCGCGTGACTATCTGGGTATCGCGCACCTGCCCGAGCTTGTTGCCGCCGGCGTGGCATCGCTCAAGATCGAGGGACGCATGAAGAATCCCGATTACGTATTCAACGTGGTGAGGGTGTGGCGTCGGGCACTCGATATGCTGTGCGACGGCGCGTGGGACTCCGGTGCCGTGGAAGAGCTTGAACGCGAGCTGGGAAGGTCGTTTAACCGTGGGTTTACCGATGCTTACCTGCGGGGTCGTTCGGGTGCCGAGCTGATGAGCTTTGAGCGCGCGATCAACCAGGGCGTGCGCGTGGGGCGCTTGGTCGCTGTGGGCCACGAAGAGGTGACCGTTGAGCTCGATGCCGCCGTGGCGGCGGGTGACACGCTCGAGATTCGGTTCTATCCGGGTGTCGACGCGCGTCCCGATGTGCCCAAGCGCTGGCCGCAGGTGCCCTGCCCGGTGGATGCCGCAGCGGGGAAGCGCGTCGTCGTGCATTGCAAGCGTAAGGTGGACGCGGGCTGCGAGGTCTATCTGATTCGCAGCGCCGGCGTGTTGGATCAGACGACGGCGGTGTTGGAGCGCATGCGGGCCGAGGCGGATGCGATTGCGCCCGTTGCGCGTGCCGTTGAGGTGCTGCCCTTTGAGGACGCTGCGGTGGATGGCGGCGCGTCGACGGAGTTGGCGGGGTCGGCGGGGCCGGTAAAGCGCGAGGATTTTGCTCGTATGGTCTTTGCCTGGGAGCTGATGGATGTGGGTCCGCGCGATGAGCGAGATCTGTCCGATACAACGGTGGTGCTCGACGAAGTGTGCCGCGCGGGCGACGCCGAGCGGACTCGGGCGCTTATGCAGCGTGCCGGGCGCGTCGTCTGCCGCAATCTGGGACAAGTGGCGATGGCCCGCGAGCTGGGCACAACGTTTGACGTGGCGGCGCCGGTGTTCTGTGCCAATCGGGCCACGCTTACCTGGCTGCGCGGACTCGGTGCGGGGCGGGTGTGCTTGTCGGCCGAGTTGCTCGGCAATGATGCGGAGCGTGTTGCCGAGCTTGCCGCTTGCCCCGGTGTCTTGGGGCCTGTCGATGCCGACCGTCCCGAGATCATGGTGTGCGAGCACTGCTTGCTGACTGCCGAGGGCGCCTGCGCCACGGATGCAACGGGGCGGGTCCGTTGCCGTGACTGCTCGCGCCGTCAGCAGGCGCGCTTTTTGGTCGAACGTGACGGCACGCGTTTGCCGGTCGTTATCGACGCGTGCGGCAGGACGAGGATTTTCCTGTCGTAGGTGTTCGGCCGCGCCGTTTTGGTTATTATGAGTGGGTTTATGAACTTCGAGCACCGCCGTATCCGGTGAGGGTGCTATAGCAAAAGGAGGATACCCAATGCTGTCTGTCGACGAGCAAATGCGTATCATCACCTCGGGCGCAGCGCAGATCGTCCCCGAGGCCGACCTTCGCAAGAAGCTTGAGAAGGGCGAGCCCCTCAACATCAAGCTCGGCGTCGATCCCACCAGCCCCGACCTGCACCTGGGCCATGCCGTGCCCCTGCGCAAGATGCGTCAGTTCCAGGACCTGGGCCACAAGGTCACCCTCATCATCGGTAACGGCACCGCACTGATCGGCGATCCTTCGGGCAAGAATTCCACCCGCCCGCAGCTTTCGCAGGAGCAGATTGAGGCCAACGCCGAGACCTACGTGAGCCAGGCCATGAAGATCCTGGATCCCGAGAAGACCACCATCGTGCACAACGGCGACTGGATCCTGTCGATGGATCTGGCCGGCCTGCTGCAGGTGTGCTCCAAGTTCACCGTCGCCCGCATCCTCGAGCGCGATGACTTTACCAAGCGCTACCAGTCCCAGACGCCGATCGCCCTCCACGAGTTCCTGTACCCCGTGATGCAGGCCTTCGACTCCGTTCAGATCAAGGCCGACGTGGAGATGGGCGGCACCGACCAGCTCTTCAACCTGCTCGCCGGCCGCGAGCTCATGGAGAAGATGGGCATGGAGCCGCAGATCGCGCTTACCATGCCGCTGCTCGAGGGCACCGATGGCGTGCGCAAGATGTCCAAGTCCTACGGCAACTACATCGGCCTGACCGATGCTCCCAAGGATATGTTCGGCAAGACGATGTCCATCCCCGACGAGATGATCGGCAAGTACTATCGTCTGGCCAGCTCGCTCACCCCGGCCGAGGTCGACAAGATCGACGCTGCCCTGGCCGACGGTTCCGCCGATCCCTATGAGCTCAAGCGCGCGCTGGGCCGCGACCTGTGCGACACCTATCACGGCGCCGGTGCCGGTGACGAGGCTCAGGCCGAGTTCGACCGCGTGTTCAAGGAGGGCCAGCTTGCCGACTTCCCCGAGAAGCATGTCGAGCTGACCGTCAACGACGAGGGCCAGATCTACCTCGCAGGCCTGCTTAAGGACCTGGGCCTTTCGGCGAGCGCCGGCCAGGCCCGTCGCGACATTGACGGCGGCGGCGTCAAGATCAACGGCGAGGCGGTGGCTCCCAAGAGCTACAACATCGACCCGAGCGCCCTCAAGCTGGGCGACACCCTCTCAGTAGGCAAGCGCAAGGGCTTTAAGTTGGTCTAGCAAGTAGGTCAACCTAACATGTGCAATAGGGCCGCAGCCGGAACGATTCCGGCTGCGGCTTTTTTGGCACTTGGGGACGTTCCTTTTGTGCCGGCACTTTGGGACACTCCTTGTCATTGGTGCAAAGTAACCTGTCCCCATTGCGCCAAGCGGCGTGTGCCGTTAAGCGGACGGGGTGTTAGCGGGACCTTCTTTTGGGCATACAATTGCTATTGGCTTGCTGCGGTGAAGGCTCGTCCGCTCCGCAGTTATTTCTACAGTTAAAGGAGTATGTATGTCCGTTGAGGTCATGAGGTCTGTGATCGATGCTGCCGAGGGCCGCGTGCCCGTCGACACGCTGTTTACCAATGCGCAGATTGTCGACGTATATGGCCAGCGCGTGGCGCCCGGTAGCGTTGCCGTCAAGGACGGCGTAATCGTCGGCGTGCTCTACGACGGTCGCGACGATGCCGCCGGCACCTACGAGGCGGCTGAGGTCATTGACTGCCAGGGTCGCTATATCGCCCCCGGCTTTATCGACGGACATCTGCATATCGAGTCCTCGAACATCCGTCCCGCCGAGTATGCGCGCATGGCGGCGACGCGCGGCACCACCACTGCCATCGCCGACAGCCACGAGATCGCCAACGTTTCCGGCCTGAACGGCCTGCGCTTTATGATCGAGGACGGCCGTCGCGCGCCCATTTCCATCAAGTACATGATGCCCTCGTGCGTGCCCGCGCTGCCCGATGAGCAAGCGGGCGCTGTGATTACCGCCGCTGACATGCAGGCGTTTTTTGCCGAGTATCCGGGCGATGTCTTTGGTCTGGGCGAAATGATGAACCTGCCGGGTGTCTTTATGGCCGATCCTGAGACCTGCGCTCGCATCGACGCTGCCAACCAGACGCCGTCCAAGCAGGTCGACGGCCATGCGCCACTTGTTGCCGGCAAAGACCTCAACGCCTATGCCGCAGCGGGTATTATCGCCGACCACGAGTCGACGATTCCCGAGGAGGCGCTCGATAAGCTGTCCCGCGGCATGTATGTGATGCTGCGCGAGGGCACGTGCAGCCACGACCTGGCCAACTTGTCGCCGATGCTGCTGGAGAACCCCGCCCGCGCCCGTCGCTGCTGCTTTGCGACCGACGACCGTGCTCCTTCCGACGCGCTTTCGACCGGTATGATCGACAATGCCTGTCGCGTGGCTATCGAGGCCGGCATCGACCCGGTGGTCGCCATCTCCATGGCGTCCCTTTCTACGGCTGAGGCATTTGGCCTGGACCACGGCTGCCGCGACCCACACGAGCTCCGTGGCGCGATCGCCCCGGGCAAGTGCGCCGACCTGCTGGTGCTCGATGACCTTACGTTTGCCAAGGCTCCGCATCGTGTTTATGCCGCCGGTGCCCTGGTGGCGCAGGATGGCACCTTTGTGGGCGAAATTGCACCCGAGATGGCCGAGGTTGCGGCCCTTGCCGATGAGCTGCGTGCTTCCGTTAAGCTGCCGAAGCTATCGCTCGACGTGTTCGACTATGCCTTTAAGCCGGGCGAGGCCGTGATCGACGTGGTGCCGGGCAAGGCCATCACGGGCATGGCTCGTCCCGAGAATGCCGAGGGCCTGCGCCGCATTATGCTGATCGAGCGCCACGGCCGCGGCTTGTCACTGCAGGCCGAGGGGGCCGACGGTGATGGCCCTGCGGGCCTGGGTCTTGTTGGCAAGCACATTGGTCGCGGCTGGGTGCGTGGCTTTACCATTACGGGCGGTGCCATCGCCTCGACGATCGGCCACGACTCGCACAACGTGTGCGTGGTGGGCGACAACGCGGCCGATATGATGGCTGCCGTTGAGGCCGTGGGCCAGGGCGGCCACGTGCTGGTGCGTAACGGCGAGGTCGTGGCGCGCATTCCGCTGGCGCTCGGTGGCCTTATGAGCGAAGGCACGGCCGAGGACGTTGCCGCGCAGCACGACGACTTTATGGTCAAGGCACGCGCCATGGGTATTGAGCCGCCGCTCGACCCCATCATGGGCATCATCTTCCTGCCCCTGCCGGTTATCCCGACGCTCCGCATCCGCCCCGAGGGCATGTTCGACGTTACAACCTTCACCTACGCCGACTAGTCATCGGGGTGGCGTGTCGCCTGACGCCGCGACCGTGAGACCTCTGGCATGTGTGAGCTATTTGCCAGGTCCTTGTAACGTTTACGCCCGCGGAGTCTTATTTGAGCTCCCTTTGGGTACGTTGGAATCGGATACACGTTCGATTCCAACAAGCCCGAAGGGAGCTTTTCTATGTTTAAACTGATTGCATCCGATATGGACGGCACGCTGCTTGACGAAAACGGCCAGGTGCCTCCCGAGACCTACGAACTGATTCTGGCGCTACACGAGCATGGCGTGCATTTCGCCGCATCGTCAGGTCGTCGCTACGATCGCCTGTGCGAGTTCTTTGCGCCCGTTCGCGACAAGATGGACTTTGTCGCCGCTAACGGCGCCCAAGTCTACGCCGACGGTAAGATGGTAGACCGTGAGGTGTATTCGCACCTGGCGATTCGAAGGCTCGCCCAGGCCGTCGCGACGTTTCCCAATCTGCATCTTGCGCTCTTTGACCGTACCAAGTCCTTCCTGCTCGATGACGAGAGCAAGTTCGTGCGTGAGGTCGATAAGGACCTTCCCAATGCCGAGCGCATTTGGGAGCTGCCCGATCCCAGCGTAAATATCATCAAGGCGAGTATCTTTTGCGACGACAGTGCGGTTATGGACAGTGCGTACGTGCTACAGCGCGAACTTGGTCAGCTCTTTACTTTTGCGCCTTCGGGCAACGCGTGGATCGATGCCATGCAGCCTGGTGTGTCGAAGGCCTCGGGTATCGCGCAGCTCGCGGAGCATTACGGCATTGGTCGCGACGAGGTCATGGCGTTTGGCGACTCGATGAACGACTACGAGATCATTCGCTTTGTCGGCACGGGCTGCGCGATGGAAAACGCGCGCCCCGCGCTTAAGGCGGTGGCCGATCGCGTGGTGGGTTGCAACCGCGACCACGCCGTCCAGCAGGAGCTCCGTCGCGTGCTGGAGAGTCTCTCCTAATTCGGCAGATGGGGACGTTCCTTTTCTGCCGACAGTGGGGGACAGTCCTTGCAGCTTTTTGCGAAGAGTGTCCCCAGTGACTAGTCGTTTAAGAACGTCCCCAATGACTGACCAATGACTAGGCGAGGGCGGCCATGATGGTGCGGGCGACGCCGTCGTGGTCGTTGTCGTATTCGGTGATGGCGTCGGCGGCCTCGCGATCTTCGGGCTCGGCGTTGATCATGGCCATGCCATGGCCCGCTGCCTGCAGCATGGGGATGTCGTTGATGTTGTCGCCGAACGCCCAGGCGTCGGCGAGACGCTCGCCCAGATGCTCACACAGCCACGTGAGGGCCGTTCCCTTGGTGGCGCCTTCGCCCATAACCTCGATATTCATGGCGTACGAACGCGTGACCTCAATGCCTCCGAGCGTGTCGAGCGCCGCCGCGATGGCGTCGCGATCGGCGGGGTCGTGCCAGTACATAGCGATGCGTTCGAGCGTCTCGACCTCGTCGATTTTGCTGTCGATATTCATGTCGATCGGCGTTCGTGTGCGCTTGAGCGAAGCCGCGATGTGGGGGTCGCCGCCACAGAACTCATCCAGACGCCCGTATAGCGAGCGGGGGAGGAAACACTGCCCGTCCGCGAAGATATCGAAGGTGACGTCATGGCCGGTGGCAATGCTATGGACGTGGTGGGCGATGGCGCGGTCGAGCGGACGGCTCAAGATGCACGTGGCGCGCGAGGCGTCGGTGGGCGTATCCTCGTCGAGCTGCCAGACGCTGGCGCCGTTGGCACAGACCGCGTAGTGCACGGCGGGATGGGCGAGAATGGGCTTAAAGATGCCCGACAGTGGACGTCCCGTGCAGGGAACAAACTCGATGCCACGACGTGCGAGCTCGTCGAGCATCGCCCAGGTGGCATCGCTCATTTGCTTATCGCTCGTCAGCAGCGTCCCATCCATATCGGAAAACACAATCATTTGATGCAGCCCTTTCTACTGGCATAAAAAGCGTGGCCGAGGGCTTGGGTCCCTGGCCACGCTCGAGTTCTATAACGGTCCGCGTCCTAGCGGTCGGCGAGCGGCTTGTACTCCAGCGGCTCGATCACCGGACGATAGGCGGGGCGGATGATACGGTGCGCGCAGAAGAGCTCTTCCATACGGTGTGCCGACCAGCCGGCCATGCGGGCGACGGCGAATAGCGGCGTAAAGAGCGTTTCGGGCACGCCGAGCATCTTGTAGATAAAGCCCGTGTACAGGTCGATGTTGGCGCAGATGGGCTTGGTCATGCCGTGGTCGCGCATGACCTGGGGTGCCAGGCGCTCGATGCGCTCGATGAGCGCGAACTCATCGCCCAGGTTCTTCTTGGCGGCAAGTGTGCGCGCGTAACGACGGCAGACCTCGGCGCGCGGGTCGCTGAGCGTATAGACGGCGTGGCCCATGCCGTAGATGAGGCCCGTGCCGTCGAAGGCCTGCTTGTCGAGGATCTTGCCCAGGTAGGCCGCGACCTCGTCCTCGTCCTCCCAGTTGGAGACATGCGCGCGGATGTCCTCGTGCATAGACACGACCTTGGCATTGGCACCACCGTGGCGCGGGCCCTTGAGCGAGCCGATAGCCGCGGCGTAGGCGGAATACGGGTCGGTGGCCGAAGACGACAGCACGCGGCAAGCGAAGGTGGAGTTGTTGCCGCCGCCGTGCTCGGCATGCAGCATGAGCATAACGTCGAGCAGCATCGCCTCATCGCGGGTGAACGCCATGCCGCCGCGCAGGACCTGTAGGATGGTCTCGGCGGTGGAGAGACCGGGCGTAGGGTGCGGCACGTGAACCTCGGAGCCGCGAAGCTTGGCGACCGAGGCCATGTGTGCGAAGGCGGCGATGCGCGGGAGACGTGCGAGCATGGAAATGGCGACGTCGATTTCGTGCTCGGGCGTGATCACGTCTGGTTCGGCATCGAAGGCGTAGAGCAGCAGTACGGCGCGCTGGAGCACGTTCATGATGCTCGACGATACCGTGGTCATAGGGAACTCTTTAACGTACTCGTCGCTCAGATGTCTAAAGGCGCCCAGGCGCTCGCAAAAGCCGTCGAGCTCTTCCTTGTTGGGCAGCGAACCCGTGATAAGCAGATAGGCGACTTCCTCGTAGCCGTAGCGATTCTCGGCCTGGGCATTGTTGACCAGATCCTCGATGCTGTAGCCGCGAAGCGTGAGCTTGCCCTGATCGGGCACGACTTTGCCGTCGACCTTGTTGTAGCCGTGCACATCCGAGATACGAGTGAGGCCCGCGACCACGCCCGAGCCGTCGGCATTGCGCAGGCCGCGCTTGACATTGTGCTCTTCGAACAAGCCCTCGTCATAAGGGTCGGTCGGCAGGCCGTGGTAGAGACTTTCGCTCTCAGACGAAATCTGGCGGCTTGCTTCGTAATCCAGAACCAGTCGGCTCAAGTGGTCATCGAAGCGGTAATAGATTTTCTTGGCGTCGTAGGCCATGTGCGCTCCTCTCCGGGCCGTGTGGGGGCGGCGTGCTTGAGTGCAGATGCGCCGGCCTGTTCCTGCACGGCCTGTTCGCTACAGGCGGTACATAAAGTTAAAGACGTCCTCGCGCTGGATGGACACGTTGACGCCCGAAAGCTCGCCGGCCTCGGCCAGGGCCTTCTGCAGCTCAGCGAAGTCGAGCTTGGACTCGGCGGTATCGGCCAGCATGGTCATGGTGAAGATGTCCTCGATAATGGACTGCGTGATGTCGCGGATGTCGACGTTGGCCTCGCCCAGGACGCGGGTGACGCCGGCGACGATGCCGGGGCGGTTCTTGCCAAGGACGGTGATGACGATACGGGAGGACGAGATCTCGGCCATGGGAAACCCTTTCGCGTGATTGCGGCGCGCGCGGGGCGCTCCGCTACGGTACAGTGTTCATCATTGTACCTGTCTGGCGCAAAAAAGGCGCGCTCGCTGCGGCGTTACATGCCTGCAACATGAGCGTAAGGGGGAAGGCCGTACGGGGAAGAGCCGTCTGGCGCGTGTCCGGCTCGTGTTGGGTTGATTTCCGATCTCAGCCGAACACATTGAGCGGACAGGCCGTTCCCGCAGTCAGCCGAACGCCTCCGACGGCTGATTCCGAACTGGAAGCGGAGGGCATCCCCGCCCTTCGGTAGGGGATACCGCTCCGCGGCGCATGCCGCGGGCGGCGCCCCTATCGGACCACCGTGACCTCAGTTGGGATGGGCCCAGCACTGCCGCGTACTCGGTGAGCTAGAGCCAACTGTTCGTCTTCACGTCGCGTATGGCGATATTTCGGTCGTCCGGCTCGGTGATGTCGTAGCCGAACGCCTGGAGCGTCTCGATGGACTCCTGGATCCTCTGTTGGAACATGGGACCCGGATCGACCCTCGGCCCGAGGTGCCCGCGCCAAAGGCACGGCGTGGCGCGCAGCATGTTATGGATTTTGGAGATGGGCTCGATGTCGGCGTAGACGTTGAGCGTCGCCATGGCGTCCTTGTGGCCGAGGATCGATTGGAGCGCCTTGATATCGCCGCCTTGGCGGATCCACTGCGTTGCGAACGTGTGGCGAAGGCCGTGGAACGTGATCAGCTCGTCGTTGGTGCCCATGAGGCCGTTGGTCTCCGAGAACGTCTTGAACGCCCTGCGGATATAGCTTGTCGTCGCGAAGGTCGCGCCCGGCTCCGACAGGATGTAGCAGTCCCCGATCTCGACCGCCCCGGTAAGGCCGCGCAAGCGCAGCTTTCCGCAGTCGATCTCGTGGGTCTCCTTCAGGAAGGGGAGTAGGCCGACCGAGTCGATGGGGATACCCCTGGCGTTATGGGTCTTGGTGTCCTTGATGAACGAACCCATTCCCTTCGCGTACGCCACCGAGTGTCTGATCGAGATCAGGCCCGTCTCGAAATCCACATCGCACCACCGAAGGCCGCAGACCTCGCCGATTCGCATCCCCGTGTGCAGGGCGAGTACGACCGCCCTCTAATCCTCGGCGGACCAATCGAGTCCGAACTCCTTTCGGGCATCCTCTTCGCTCATGACTTCGAGAAGGTCTCCGGGTTGGCAACGAAGGGCGAGGCATAGCTGCTCGAGTGTGTTGAAGCGAATGCCGCGAATATGCCCTTTTTTAATACGGGACAGGTTCACGGGCGTGCTTCCAATCCTTTCGGCAAGTTCGTTCGAGGAAATCTTTCGCTCGGCCATGATCTTGTCGAGGCGAACAATTACGGGCATGGCGTTTCCTTACGCAATCTCGTCGGAGTCGAGGTACAGCTCTCGGGCGTACAAGAAGAGCTGGGAAAGCATGAACAGGACGATGCCGAGAACCAGAGAGGTCCAATCGAATGATGAAGCGATCTCTTGGGCGCCGACGGCCCCCTCGCCGCCAAACATCGAAACGGAGGTTTTGAGTGAGCCGGCGTAGAGGCTGGTGGCAGCTTGAACAACGAAGAGAATGCCGAGCACCTTCAAGCATGTCGCAGACCCTTTCTTGAAGGGGTCTCCGCTCTTG
Source organism: Collinsella sp. AF04-24 (assembly GCF_003465685.1). Classification (NCBI taxonomy): domain Bacteria; kingdom Bacillati; phylum Actinomycetota; class Coriobacteriia; order Coriobacteriales; family Coriobacteriaceae; genus Collinsella; species Collinsella sp. AF04-24. Next base: position 4,812 of record NZ_QSBK01000004.1, on the reverse strand, counting down.
ATCGTCCACACGAGAACGGCGCTGAGGATGGTCGTAGCGATACCGATGACGGCAGGGACCAATGTCGAGATCGCAAGGGCTGGATACGCGGGGGAGTCTGCAATTACAGGGTTGTCGAGCACTTCGATTGCTGGCTTTAAGGAGAACGCCACTTGTGCGATGGCGGTGGCGCAAAGGGTCGCAGAGGCTATCGCACATGCGATGCGGAAGGAATGAAGCCGGGGAGTGCGATTGTCGGAACTCATAATAACCTCCGAAGAATTTAAAAAACTCAGGTTACTTTTTAACAGTTTATGTTAAATTGACTTTGCCGGCAAGTAATCACAGCGTGCTGCAACCGAAACCCCTCTAGATTGGAGAGGATTATGTTCAGTACTGTTAAGTCGTGTAAGCTCTTGGTTTTCCTCGGCCTCGCTCTTTGTCTGTTGCTGCCGGGAGCCCCCGCTTTTGCGGATACCCCGATGCCTCCTTCCCAGGAGAGCAGCCAGTGTGCCCTCGTTGAGCCCCTCGGGTATACGGACGACGTCGTCGATACCTACTGGAGCTACAGCTGTCCTCGCGGCGTAAGCGGGCACAGCATCTCGATGTTCAACATCTCTTACAAGACGATCTCCTACCGAAATGGCTATCGCCGATCCGCGCATCATAGGGAATCCCGCCTCGCTGCAATGTGCTCCTGTGGTGTTCTTGGCACAACTGATAAATGGCAATTTGTCTATAGCACCTACTAGATGCGAGGAAGGGCCGAGCATTTTGTTCGGCCCCTCTGTTCCGACTGGATGAGGTTAAGGTTGGCGATGAATATGCTCAAAATCTCGAAGGCGATCTTTAGGTCGCTTCTCTCCTCCAGGTCGCTCTGTGTTGTCGTTGTTGCGTTGATGGTTCTTTGTGCTCTGCCCGTCTTCAGGAGCGCGGCTGGCATCGACGGACGGGTCGAATACCTCGAGTCGGGAATAACCCGTGTTGAGCAGGAATTGTCAGCATCCTATGCGGATGCGCTTGTGAATGCGGGGGAGGACGGTGTCTATACCTCTTCATCAAGCATGCCCGCGCTTCTGTACCCTCTTGCCGCGGGACGTCTTATCTTGGCACCGCTCTCTCCCCTACTTCCGTTTCTGCAGATATCGGATGGAGAGTACACCTATTATGACGGATCGAAGGAGTACTTGCTATGGGTCGCAACGGCCGTTGCCGTCTCGTTCCTTGCCGCGCGTCTTAACAAACGTGAAAAGCTCATCATCCAGGCACCGATGGGCGAGCTGGGTAGACTTGTTGCATCGAGCGTATGGGCGAGTGTTTTTGCAATGCTTGCCGTCCTCGCCATCAATCTTCCAGGGATAATCGCCGCGCTTGTGAAGAATGGCCCGGGCTCGCCGTTCTATCCGATAGGCTACATTCAATATGCGACTCCGGTTATCAAACCGGCTTGGCTGGTGTTCGCGCAGACGGCCATCTTGCAATTCTTGGTGGCAGCGTTCATCTCGCTTGTCGTTCACCTTGCCGTGAAGATTGCCAATAACCCTACGCTTGGAATCGTGTTCGTATGTGCCCTGATGGGGGTGACGATGGTTCCCGGGTATTACGGAAGATCCATCGCTTTACGTGAGTTCGCCCTGTTGAATCCCCTTACGTATGCGAACACTGAGTTGACCGTCGGCGCCTATAGCCCGTACCCGACAACGCAGATAGTGAATCTGCCTGGACTTTGCTTCGAGCGTGGCGCGATTGCCCTCGTATGCGCAATCGGGATCGAGGTGCTGGCAATTAGCCTGCTTTGCGTTGCTGGAAAGAGCGGCTGCGCGTGCCCGATATCCCCGATTTGTCTTGAGAGAGGTTCCTTCACTGCATCGAGAACGGCAACTCGTTCGAGCGCTTGTGCCTCCGCCGTTGCATACGTAAGAACGATGGGGAAACTGCTCCTGCGTTCTCCTACCCTCGCCGTATGCGCGATTGCAATGTCGACGACGATGCTGGCCCCGGCTCTGGTCGAGATGTTTCCTGACGCTGATAACGTTTCCGCTGTTCGGTATAGGGATGGGGAGCTCCGTTCAATAGATCGGTATCTAGAGCAGAACGCTGCGAATATGGACGTCGAGGGCAAAGCGGCCCTGGAAGACATGCGGGATGCTCTTTCGGGTTTCGTGTACGCGCCTATGCCTGCGGAGGGGTTTCGAAGCCTTGCGACGTACGAGCGCGCTCGAGGTGAGCTGGGCGCGGCAGATGCGACTCTCCTGCAATCGATCGGAATCGAGCCGGAGACTCCTTCTCGTGCGGAGGCGCGCGCCCTTCTGCTTGAGTCGATCGCGAGCTTGCCGGACCCCAAGGTTTACGAGTTAAGTACGAAGATGCCCCCATTAATCCTCCTTTCGTATCTCCAGGCAGCGCTTCCCTCCTTATTTTTGCTGTTGCCCGTGGTTGTCACATCGCTCGCGTGCACCCACCTGCAGTGTCGTTCCCTTCTGGTTCTCCAGATCCCCGCAACAGCGCATGTGCGTTTTCTGACGGCTGTTGCGCTGGCTCTCCTGCTTGGCTTGGTGCTGCTTTTGGTGTCGATGGTTCCCGCTGTCGTTGTGTCCGTGATTAAGAACGGTGCGGGTGGATCGGAGTATCCCGTCGCTCTCATTCGGGCGGGAGCTTCGACAACGTCCATGGTGGGGGAGGCGGTGTTGTGCAGTATTCCGTTGCTGGTCATGGCATACGGCGTGATTTCCGTCGTCGCTGCGTTGACAGCAGCGATTAGCCGCAACCCCGTTGTCACCGGAATGGTTTGCGCGGTTCTCTTGGTGTTGGGTTCGTTGAGCGCTCATGTTGAAAGCGTGGGCATGGGCGTCGCGCTGCTGGCTCCATTCGCCTCGTTTGATCCCGCTTCCCAGGTGGGGACGATTGGGTTCCTTGGGCGAGGGACGAACGCGATGCCTTTTGGAGAGGTCGTCGGCGCATCGGGCGCTCTGCTGGTGGTCTTGGGCGCCGTATCTCCGTTGATGGTGCGCCTGAGTGTTCCAAAGATCGAAAGGGGATGATCTCGATGATTGACCTTCAAACGCTGACGATCTCTTATGGAAAGAAGGTGCTCGTAGATTCGGTGAACGCTGAGTTTGCCCCGGGTACGGTCTACGGTCTCGTCGCTCCGAACGGGCATGGAAAGACGACGTTGCTGCGTGCGATGGCAGGTTTGCCGGGTCCTCGCGTGGACGGGAGCATCGTTCTGGATGAGGTGCAGGGTACGGGTGCGAGAGAGGTCCGTTCTATGATCTTCTATGCACCTGGTGAGGGGACGCTGCTGTATCCCGGATTGCGTGCGGAAGATCACCTCAAGATGGTTTGCGATATGTGGCCGCATGCTCGCGATATCGAAGAGATAGTGGAACAAACGCAGATAGGCGAGTTCGCGAAGATGAGGATCCGCACTCTGAGCCAGGGCATGAAGCAGCAGCTTACCCTGGCGATTGCGTATGCGACGGGCGCGCGGTACCTTCTATTAGATGAGCCCATGAACGCGCTCGACCCCAGCAGGGTGGACTTGCATTCCGAGATTCTCAGGAAGCTGGCCGATTCTGGTACGTGCATCATCATGTCATCCCACATCTTGGATTCGGTCGATAGGCTGTGCGATGAGATTCTGTTTTTGAAGGATGGGAGGCTCATTAGAAGCATTCCGCAAGATGATGCTGCGCCGAAGTCTCCTGGATCCCATTTCGCAAAGCCTGCCGGACGCGCCGAGGGTGCGCTAAGCACGTATCGGCGACTCTACGAAAAGGGCGGGTAGAAATGCAAGTTAAAAATCTATGTGGCCAATGTGATACCGTTGAACCCGCGTATCGATACCGCTCAGCCATTCGCCTCGCCCCCATCGCACGCATCTTCATTCGGTCTGTCATTATTAATCTAACAATTCTTTGAGGAACGTAGGTGCTTCTAAATGTACTGTCGACTTCTTCTCAAACTAATCCTAAGAGACAAGGCCGTATGGATTTGTACGCTCGTGCTTGCTGCAGCCTTTTCCGTCCCCATTGCGTTCAATTCACCCATCTACGGGCCCTTCTTTATGAAGCAGGGCATGCAGGGCTTTGTCGACGCATTCAATACGCGCGCG
>NZ_QSBK01000004.1:0-709 GCF_003465685.1 Collinsella sp. AF04-24 | reverse complement strand
CCGTTGAACCCGCGTATCGATACCGCTCAGCCATTCGCCTCGCCCCCATCGCACGCATCTTCATTCGGTCTGTCATTATTAATCTAACAATTCTTTGAGGAACGTAGGTGCTTCTAAATGTACTGTCGACTTCTTCTCAAACTAATCCTAAGAGACAAGGCCGTATGGATTTGTACGCTCGTGCTTGCTGCAGCCTTTTCCGTCCCCATTGCGTTCAATTCACCCATCTACGGGCCCTTCTTTATGAAGCAGGGCATGCAGGGCTTTGTCGACGCATTCAATACGCGCGCGCCCCAGGCCAGCGGCACAGACCTATCGCCAGAGCAGCAAGCTGACGCGGAGCTTGCAAGATACGCGAACGCCGCCCTTGCCGCTCAAACCGACGCCGCCTTTCTCGATTCTGCCGAGAGCTACTACGCGCTCATGGGCGAAGGCTTCCAATCCGGGTCCATCGTGGGAGACCGAGAGACCAATGACGCAGCGCTCGCATATTGCCGTGCCCTGAGCAGCTCCGGCATCACGGATATCCCGGCCTCCGCAAACGACCTGCCATTCCTTTCCTTCCTGCCTTACGCCATTGCCACGGCGCCGTCTTTCCTTCCCTTCATCCCCTTCCTTCTCTCGTCGATACTCGTGCTCGGCGCCACAAGGCCCGGGACCCTGGCGGCGAAGGCGCCCGTGCCCAAATTCCGGCGCCTTATCCAGATCG
>NZ_QSBK01000039.1:0-3259 GCF_003465685.1 Collinsella sp. AF04-24 | reverse complement strand
GGCTCCTATCTTTTCAGTGCCCTCGGATTGGGTCATAGTGTCTGTCGGTGCCAAAACATCGGCGTTGCCTTGGCTGTCAATGTGGCACTTGGGGACGTTCCTTTTGTGCCGACACTTGGGGACACTCCTTGTGGTCGTTGGGGAGTGGTTTACTTGCTCGCGAACAGCCAGATGAGGATGATCACGAGGACTACGGCGACAATGCAGACGATGGCGCCGGTGAATTTGATGCGTGAGTCGCGGGTACGTTCGCGCACCGCGTCCTCGGTGGCCTCGAGCTGGGCGACTTCTCGCTCGGTCTCGGCGTGTTCGGCTTTGTCTCGGGCCAAGGATCCTGCAAGCGACTCAGTGATCTCTGGGTGGTCGTGCACTTCGGTCGCCTGTTCGATGATCGACTGCGCATGTGCGGCATCTGCTTGGGCGTTGGCGATGCTCTGCTCCTGGTCGCGGCGTGCCTTGTCCTCGGCAGTGATCTTCTCGCGCAGTTCGCGCTGACGAGTCGCGGCGGCTGTCTTCGCCGTCTGCAGCTCGTCGCGCGCGGCATCGGCTTCGGTCGTCACGGCTTGGTGCGCGCGTTTTGCGTCGGCGATAGGGGCTTGAGCCTGCTCGACGGCCTGCTCGGCTGCGGCAAGCGAGTGCTCAAGGTCGGCGGTGATGCGCGGGACATCTTCTTCGGCTTTACGCAGGGCATCTGCCGTGTCGGAAATCTGCATCGAGAGCTCGCTGGTGCGCACCGTATAGTTGGCGGGATTTGCCGAGGGATTGCGTTGCAGCTCGGCATACTCATGGCGCAGCGTCTCGAGCTGGGCGCGCGTGGCGTCGACGGTTTGTTGTGCGGCCGCAATGCCGGCGTCTCGCTCGGCCTTCACCTTGTCGCGGATGCGCTTGGAATCCTCAAGACGTCGAACGAGGCGGTTGCCGGTCTCGCGAGAGCTCGCCTCGCGGGCCTCCACGGCGTCGAGCGCGGCCTTCAGGCGGAGCTCAGTCGCGTCATCCTCTGTCTTCATTTGTTCGAGCTGACCATTGAGCTCTGTCGCTTTGGCGGCGTGGGCATCACGGTCAATCTCGGCGGCCGCTGCAGTCTTATGTGCCGTGGCGATTGCCTGGCGCTGGTCGGCGATGATCTGATCGTAGCGGCCTGCGATGTCCTGGCGCGTCTCGAGCTCCTCTGCCTGGTCGGCGATACGCTGCGCAAGCTCGGACAGGTGGGCGCGGGCATCGGCGAGTGCCTTCTTGGCGGCGTTCATTTCGCGCATGGCCGACGCGCCCTGGGCGATAAAAGTGCCCACGGCGTTAGCGGTGTTTGAAACGGCGCTCCCCAGGTCGTGGCTCGTGGCGAGGGCATGCGAGGTGGTCGGGTGCGCGGCCTCGGCGGCATTCGTATCGGCAGTCTGCGGCGTGGCGATATTGCCGGTGCCGCCTTCGATCACGGAAAAGCCCGCTGCGTGCGGGTCGACCGCGTCGGTGCCGATCGTGGGGTGCTCGAGTTGCAGGAACGAGGGCATGGTGCTGCCCTGGTCGGCAACCGGGGTCTCGCCGGGTACAAAGGTCGAGGCGGCCTCGGCAGCCTCTTCCACTTCGGCGTCAACGTCGGCATCGGCGACAGCGTCCTTCATCGCTTTGACGGCATCCATCATGGAGTCCATGACGGCGTCGAGCTCTTCTTCCGAAGACACCTCGATGGGGCCCGCTGCTTGCGGAGCGGCGTCCTTTTCGGGGGCGTCGTCCTGAGCGGCCGAATCGTCGTTTTGCTCGTCGGCATCTTCGGCCGCAGGGATTTCCGTCGCAGCGCCGTTATCCAGAGTGGCGTCGTCGATGTCGGTATCATTGCAGGCCGCAGCGTCAGTATCTGCGGCGACGTCTGCTGAATCATCAATATGCTGTTGAGTCTGGGGGTCCAGCTCGTCTGTCATAGGCATGTGCTCCTCATCGTTGTTTGTCACCCTATGATAAAGTCTCGCGCCGACATCCCGCGCCCCGCAGCAAAGTTTCAAAACGTGTTCGATGACTCGTGTCGATAGCAAAAATTCGGCCACTTTATCCAGTTTGTACTTGACAATCCCTTCGCCGAAAGACGTTATGCCGTTCGCCTACCGAGGCCTTTTCTATTCACTTGAACCCGCTAAAGTTGCATTTCAGCTTTTGGCGCGTGAAGTTGGATGCGCGCAGTCGACGGGCGGGCCCGTCGCGATTTGAAAGGACTTTGTATGGGACTTTTCACTGGTAAGACCGTGATCGTCACCGGCGGCGGCAAGGCCACGCTCAAGGACGGCTCCGCTGGCTCCATCGGCTACGGCATCGATATCGCCTTTGCCAAGGAGGGCGCGAACCTCGTCATCACCGGCCGCAACGTCGCCAAGCTCGAGGCCGCCAAGGAGTCTCTCGAGGCTGAGTACGGCGTCAAGGTTCTTCCTGTTCAGGCCGATGTCTCCGCCGGCCAGGACAACGAGGCCGTCGTGCAGAACGTTATCGACAAGGCGATTGAGGAGTTCGGTCGCATCGACGCCGTCGTTAACAACGCTCAGGCCAGCGCCTCGGGCGTGACCATTGCCGACCACACTATGGACCAGTTCAACCTGGCCATTTACTCCGGCTTGTATGCCACCTACCTGTACATGCAGAAGGCCTATCCGCACCTGAAGGAGACCAAGGGTTCCGTGGTCAACTTTGCTTCGGGCGCCGGCCTGTTTGGCAACTATGGCCAGTGCAGCTATGCTGCCGCCAAGGAGGGCATCCGCGGCCTGACTCGCGTCGCCGCCAACGAGTGGGGCAAGGACGGCATCAACGTCAACATCGTTTGCCCGCTTGCCTGGACTGCTGCGCTCGAGAACTTCCAGGATGCCTATCCCGAGGCGTTCAAGGCCAACGTCCACATGCCGCCGGCGGGCCACTACGGCGACGTCGAGAAGGAGATCGGCCGCGTGGTCGTTCAGCTTTGCGGCCCCGACTTTAAGTATATGAACGGCGAGACTGTCACCCTCGAGGGCGGCATGGGCCAGCGGCCGTAGGGGTTACGGCGTTTTGCCAAACGCCGTAACGGGCCGACGCTGCGCGGGCCGCATTTGGACAATCTGACGTTCAACTTCAAGGGCGCGACCGAAAGGTCAGCGCCCTTTCGTTTCACGTCACCTTGTCTCAAATGCGGCTCGCTCGCTGACTTATGCTCAACCTGCGGCGCCATTTTGCTTGAAGGTACCTTGCTCGCCCTGGCGGGTTTTCGCTCATATGACCCAATCCGCTGTCAAGAGCCACAATGGCC
>NZ_QSBK01000038.1:0-4015 GCF_003465685.1 Collinsella sp. AF04-24 | reverse complement strand
TACCGCCTCGCGGTGACATCGTTTTTATGTCAACCTTGGTCTAACAGAGCCTTGTTAAAAGAAGTGAAAGAAAGCAAAAGAAGTTAAAGCTTGCAAAAGAAGTTAAAACTTGCAAAAGAAGTTAAAGCGGGGGGTGCGGGGCGGCACTTGGGGACGTTCCTTTTCTGTCGGCACCTGGGGACAATCCTGAGGGGTAGTCATTGGGGACGTTCTTAAACGACTAGTCGTCAGGGACACTCTTTGCCGAGCCTTGCCGTCTGCGGATTTTGGGACATGTGGCCCGCTTTTTGGGCCCACCTGTCGCGGGGGACACTCTTCGGCCACTCATTGGGGACGTACTTAAATGAGTGGTCTCGTGAGCTTGAGGGCGAGACGGGCGCTCGTTACAAGGTGAATGTCGTGGACACATGGGACATGACGGAGGAGGAGTTTCCCGGAACCTTTGAGGGCAAGTTCCGCATCGACCTCCCTAGTAAACAATATATGTTGCTTCGTCTGACCAAAGTAGAGGCGTAAAACAGAGAGATAATTGGCTCCGGACGCGATTTGCTGCATGAACATCATAAGGGCAGCCCCTGTGGTGGTCGCGGCTATGCACACCCGGGGCTATGGCGCGTGAGGAGCGAATATGCAGGAGTTCTTCGGAATCGATGTGGGCGGTACGGCCGTTAAATGGGCTGTGCTGGGCGAGGATTTTTCCATCCGCGAGCGCGGGAGCCTGCCGACGGGCTTTACCACGGCTGAGGAGACGGTTTCGGCGCTGATCGGGCTCGTCGAGCCGTACTGTGAGCGCGTGAGCGCCGTAGGCGTGAGCGCACCCGGCGGTATCTACGAGGGAGACGTCGCGGGAACGGTCCATCGCGGCGGTGCGCTCACGTTTATGGACGGCTGCCCGCTGGGAAAGCTCATGCGCGAGGCGCTGGGGGTGCCGGTTGCCGTCAATAACGACGGTAAGTGCTGTGCACTCGGTGAGTATGCGGCTGGCGCCCTGCGCGGGACGCGTTTTGGCGTGGTGCTCGCTATTGGCACGGGCATCGGCGGCGGTATCGTCATCGACGGCAAGGTCCTGCGCGGCGCGCACTGTTTTGCAGGCGAGTTCAGCTTCTTGCGCAACGATGTCACGACTGCCGCGAACATGGGAAACTCCTTTGCCGATTCGGGCGGCTGGCGTGCGCTCCGCGATGCGGCCGTTGCCGAGAAGGGCCTGCCTGCGGGTTCTCCGGTAGACGGCCGCCGCGTCTTTGAGTGGATCGCGGGCGGCGACAAGGCGGCGCAGCGCGCGCTCGACCGTTACGCTCGCGCCTTTGACGGACAGCTCATCAACCTGCAGGCCGTGCTCGACCCCGAGGTCTTTGTGATCGCAGGTGGCATCTCGTGCCATCCCGAGCTCATCGATGCCCTGCGCGCGCAGATGCCGCTGGCCCTCGCGGGTTACGAAGGGACCCTTGCCGGCATTCCTGTGCCGCAGATAAAGGTGGCCGAGCTCGGCAACGACGCCAACCTTTACGGTGCTGTCCAGGAAGCCATGCGCCTGGTGTAGCGCGAGCCAAACGAGGCTGTCGAAAAAGATAAAGGCCGGCGTGAACCGCCCGCATCGACGCCCTGCCTGCGCTAAACTGGAAGGCACGTACGCGATTACGAGAGGAGCCCGCATGGAGGCTTACAAGCAAGAGTTCATCAAGTTTATGGTTGAGTCCGACGTTCTTAAATTTGGCAGCTTTACGCTCAAGAGTGGCCGTCAGTCCCCGTTCTTTATGAACGCCGGCGCCTACGTGACGGGCTATCAGCTCAAGAAGCTGGGCGAGTATTATGCCCAGGCCATTCACGATAACTTTGGCGACGACTTTGATGTGCTGTTTGGACCGGCCTACAAGGGTATTCCGCTGGCCGTCGTGACCGCCATTGCCTACCACGAGCTGTACGGCAAGGAGGTCAAGTACTGCTGCGACCGCAAGGAGGCCAAGGACCACGGTGCCGACAAGGGCAACCTGCTGGGCTATGAGCCCCAGGACGGCGACCGCGTGGTGATGGTCGAGGACGTCACTACCTCCGGCAAGTCCATCGACGAGACCTATCCCAAGGTCATGGCTGCGGCCGATGTCGAGATCAAGGGTCTTATCGTCTCGCTCAACCGCATGGAGGTCGGCAAGGGTGGCGTGACCACCGCTCAGAAGGAGATCGAGGCCAAGTACGGTTTCCCCGTCGCGAGCATCGTTTCCATGGCCGAGGTCGTCGAGACCCTCTACAACCACGAGATCGACGGCAAGGTCGTCATCGACGACGAGCTCAAGACCGCCATCGACGCCTACTACGAGCAGTACGGAGTCAAGTAGGTTCCGCGGTTTTACCAAACCGCGGAACCGGCCGACGCTGCGCGGGCCGCATTTGGACAATCTGACGTTCAACTTCAAGGGCGCGACCAGAAGGTCAGCGCCCTTTCGTTTCACGTCACCTTGTCTCAAATGCGACCCGCTCGCTCATATGACCCAATCCACTGTCAAGGGCCACAATGGCCCCGCCGACCGCTTGCAATCGGTCGGCGGGGCCTGCCGTTAAACCCGTCCCGGTCCGCCCCCGGCATGCCATCGACGCCTTCGGCTCAGTCTCATATCCGCGGATACCGCTCCGGCGGCCCGCAATCCTCTCCTTCGGCGGGGTTCCCCTAGTCTGTCTTCGCGCATGCGGCGGCCGCCGCGCGCACAGCGAGAACGGGGGTGTCCCCGAAGGCTGCCCGGCTCGCCGGGACGGGGGCTTATGTCTATTCCGCGCCCTCCCGGCACATCGTGCCGAGGGCCCACAGCCACCTCACGAGCTCGGCCGCGGTGGCCGCGTTCGCCTTCGCCTGCGGCATCCCGCGGGCGATCATCTCCTCGCGGCGGCGCAGGAGCCTCTCGGACCCCTTCCTCCCGTGCATCCTTATCTCGAGGGGCACGCCGGAGCCCTTGGGCATCAGCTTCGGCTGGTGGCCGGCCTGGGCATAGCACCAGGACCCCTCGACAGCCAGCTTCCTGACGAGCGCGTTGCCGGCCCCGCTGATTCCGCCGAGGCGCACGGAGTCCGCGCTCGACCTCTGCTTCGGGGCGAGGCCGAAGTAGGCCGTCACCTGCCTGCCGGAGCGGAACCTCGAGAAGTCGCCGACCTCGGACGCGAAGGCGGCGGCGAGCGCGAACCCGCACCCCTTGATCGACTGGAGCGCCTCGACCTCGGCCGAGAGGGGGCCCGCCGCGACGGCGGCCCTGTATTCGGCGAGGAGGGCCTCCCTCGTCTCGTCGGCCGCCTCGACCTCGTTCCTCAGCGCCGCAAGCGCCCGGATGCCTCCGTCGTCGGCGGGGTGTATGCCGTCGAGCCACCTGAGGAAGCCGTACGTCCAGTACTTCCGGGGGTTGCCGGCCGGCGTCGTGCCGCCGTAGACATAGCCGCGGCGGGCTAGGAACGCCAGGAGCCGCTGCTTCGCCGCCGCGAGCCTCGCGGTCGCCGCGTCGTGGGCGGCGGCGAGGTCCCTGAGCCCCTCGATCTCGGGGGACGGCACCCATACCGGGGTGACGTCGTGCGACAGTATCGCCTTGGCCATCCTGGCCGCGTCGTTGCGGTCGTTCTTGGACGAGAGGTCGGCGGCCGACCTCGGGACCTTGGAGACGGCCGCGACGACGCAGTCGACGCCGAGCCCGGAGAGCTCCCTTTGCGGGGCGAAGCCGAGGTAGCCGCTCTCGTAGGCGGCGAGCGACGGGCCGGGGAAGCCCGACATCCACTCCGCGACCTCGCCCCAGGGGTTGCCGCGGAACCTCCTCGTCACGGCCTCGCCCGTCTCCGCGTCGAGCGCGCAGACGGTGGTGGACCTGAGGTGTACGTCCATTCCGAAGGCGGTAGAATATCTAGGCACGGGAGCCTCCCAACCTCGTTGCGGCGCGGCTGCGCCTCTGGCACTTCAACAACATTGTCGCAGCCCCGACCCGCGGTCACGAGCGGGGGCTCCTGTCGTTTCCGTGCCCCTGGATTGGGTCATAGTGTCTGTCGT
>NZ_QSBK01000037.1:0-4066 GCF_003465685.1 Collinsella sp. AF04-24 | reverse complement strand
GCGTGCTTTGTTTTGAGAAGTTCGCGGAGCCCACTTCTCAAAACAAAGTATGCCTCCCCGGCCCTCGCCCGTATTACCCCGCTGGGCGAGCCATAGACGCCGCGTACCGATAGGGTGAGGTGGCGGCTTGAAATTGGTGCTATATTCGGCGTGAGTTGTTTAATACTAGTAGGAGAGGCTGATATGGGGCTGTTCAAGAAGAAAAACCCGCAGGATGCCTTTGATCCCGATGTGTTTACCATCACGGATACGATTTTGGACCCGCCGCGGTTTACGTTTTTGCCGGCTATCTACCAGGATGCCACGCGTCGCAAGTGGGCCGTGCATCAGCGTGGTGCAGAGCCTAAGATTTTTGACTATGCGGACGTGTTGCAGTGCGAAGTAGCCGAGGCGGGCGATCCGGAGGCCGAGGAAGTGACTTCAAAACAGGAATTTGCCCAGCGTATCCTGGCAAATCCTGCCAAGGCGGCGAAAATAAACGCTGCCAAGCGTAATATGTGTCTTGGTATGGGCGTTGTTGTGGCGGTTCAGACGGGAAAAGACGAGGTTTCCAAATTAGAGATTCCCGTTATGACCGACGAAGTTAAACGCGATTCAAGTCTATATAAGTCGTATCGGAATGTCGCCGAGAAGATCAAGGCCGAATTTGATGCCATGGGAGGGCTGGCCTAATTTTGGCGGCATACGTTTCTGAATGAGGAGTCTGTGCAATGGCAGGCGAATCTTATGCAATTCCCCCCAAAGATCGTGCTGTTGAGGGAATTCTTTGGTATATCCAGCACCATCAGCTTGTCGGCGGCGATCGCCTGCCGGCCGAGCGCGTGCTGTGCGAAGAGATTGGCGTTTCGCGTACGGCGTTGCGCGCCGGTATCACGCGGCTCATCTCGTGTGGAACGCTCGAGAGCCGTCACGGATCGGGTACGTATGTGTGTCCTCCCAAACCGCTCAATATCTTCCAGGAAACGTATAACTTTTCCGATGCCGTGCGGACTGCCGGCCTGCACCCCTCTTCTCGTCTGGTTTCCACCGGGACTATCGAGGCGGATGAGGCGCTTGCCGACAAGCTTGGGGTGGCTGTAGGCGCTCCTTTGCTCCGCATGCAGCGCGTTCGACTTATTGAGGGAGAGCCGGCGTCAATCGAGACGGCTCACGTTAACCTGTCCCTGTGCCCCGCGCTTCCCGATCACGATTTTGAGTGTGAGAGCCTTTACGATGTCTTGCTCAAAGAAGGTGGCGTGCGCGTAGAGCATGGACGTGAGCATATCTCCATCTCGCGTTTGAACGCCGAAGAGGCCGAGTTGCTCCAGCAAGAAGAGGGAACGCCGGTGTTCTATGAGAGCACGATTGAATTTGATAGGGACATGCGTTTTGTGGAGCATTGCAAATCGGTGATTTTACCCACAAAGTTCCGCTTTGCCGATAACGGCGAAAAGAACGGCATGAGGAGCGTGGCAGGTGAACAATGGCTGAAACAGTAGATGCCACCCCGGTTTATATGCGCATTCGACGCCGCATCGAGGAGCGTATCGAACGCGGTATATATCCCACGGGTTCCATGATTCCGTCCGAAAAAGACCTCGCCGAGGAATTTGGTACGACGCGCTTGACCATCCGAAGCGCTGTCGATGAGCTGGTTCGGCGTGGGCAGATTCGACGCGTCCGCGGAAAGGGCGCGTTTGTGGCACAGAAAGTGCCCGTTGCCTACGAGCGAACGGGAGGCTTTCGCGAATCGGTTCGTGCTTCGGGCGGCGAGCCGTCCGTCCGCATCCTCGCGCGTTCCAAGCGTTATGCGGGCCCATATTATGCCAACCTGTTTGGCATTGCCGAGGACGATTTACTGTATTCGATTCGGCGTTTGAACTGCGTCAACGGCGATCCCGTATCGATTGAGATGGCGTTCATCCCGTGCCTGCTGTTTCCCACAATCGAAGATATTGACGTGTCGGTCTTTAGTTTGTACGAGACCTATGAGATGTTGGGCCGAAAGCCGGTCATGGCACAGGAAAAGCTCGATATCGAAGCGCTGGGCGCGCGAGATGCCGGCCTGCTTGGACTGGAGCAGGGCGATCTTGCCTTGACGCTTGAGTGCGTGAGCTTCGATGCGAGCGGCCAGGCGATCGAGTACGTCAAGTCGTTTAACCGCGGTGATGCGGGTGGATATACCTATACGTACTAGCTGGTTTTTTGCATAACGGGCTGAAAAACTGGCGGAATTTTGATTCGTTGAGCAGACTGCATATACAACCTTACATGGCTCAAAATCGACCGTTCGCCGATGGGGATAAATTAATCGACAAAGAGGTATCAAAAAGCCGTAACCTGTAACTGTGATTGGTATCAAATACTAATGATTTGTTACGAGGTGAGACGATGAAGATGCTCGATTACGTTCAGCTTGCCCATGTGCGTATGGGAGAGAACCTCGAGCGTTCGTCTGAGCTGGTAGCGCGGCTCGTTGATATTTTCCAGTCCGGTTCTTTTGACGCGCTGCGCATCGTTGCTTCGGGTTCGTCGCGCCATGCCGCCGATTGCGCCCGCGATTACCTGCAAGATACCCTGCAAATGCAGGTGTCCGTTGTGATGCCCGAGGCCTTCGTCGATTTTGAACACACCTATCCGCAGCATGCGCTCAACATTGCCGTTTCGCAGAGCGGCTATTCGACCAATACGATCGCGGCTCTTGATTACATGCGCGCGCACGATATGGCTGCAGTTGCGCTCACGGCAAACGTCGAGGCACCCATCAAGGAACACGCTGACATCGCTCTTGACTACGGTGTGGGTGTCGAGTCGGTGGACTTTGTGACTCTGGGCGTCGAGGTTCTTGTTGAGTATCTGGTGCTCTTTGGTATTTACGGCGGTCAGGCGCGCGGATCGATTGACGCCAAGGGCGTCACCCAGCGTCTTAACGACCTGCGCGAGGCTATCCAGGCCAATGCCGTGATGTGCAAGACCGCCGAGGCGTATGTCCAAGACCACATGCTCGAGCTTTCTGAGCACATGCCCGCCATGGTTGTCGGCAACGGCCCCAACTATGGCGTTGCCGAAGAGGCGGCCCTCAAGCTGAGCGAGACCATCAAGATTCCTGCCATGCATCACGAGGGCGAGGAGTTCGTCCACGGTCCCGAGATGCAGATAGCCCCAGGCTACCTGGTGTTTATCGTCGACGACCCGCAGGGGTCGGAGCGTCTTGCGGATATCGCCGATGCGCTATCGAACGTTACGACAAAAACGGTGCTGCTCACAGCCCATCCCAGGGGTAGGGCTCACGAGGTTGCGGTGCCTCAGGTGGCTCCGCTGCTCAGCGCAATTCCCAATCTTGTGTTCTTCCAGACGATTGCGGCCATAATCGCCGAGCGTCTGAAGTCATGGGATGAGCACCCGTATCTCGATGCCGTCTCCAAACAGATGGAGGTCAAGGCAGAGGGCTACGAAGAGTCAGTCAATGCGCTTAAGGCCAAAGCGGCCGAGTGTTACGGAATGTAAGCGGGTTTTGATGCCCGTTGGCATGGGGGATGTGGAGACAACCCCAGAAAGGAGAGACAAATGAAGGAAACCGAGAAGATCGAGATCATGCATTTCGACCAGGAGGGCTACCTCGAGGACGGCAAGGCGCTCTACGAGACCGGCAAAAAGATGACCGCGCTCGCCGACAAGGTCGCCGACGAGGGCTACGACGCCGTGTTCCTGATGGGCGTCGGCGGCACCTGGGACGAGCTCATGCAGCTCGAGTACCTCATGAACAAGTTCGGCGACCGCGACCTCGAGGTCTACCTGATCCACGCCGCCGAGTGGAACGTCATGGGCCACAAGCGCATGACCGAGAAGTCCGTCGTGCTCACCGCCTCCGAGTCCGGCACCACCCCCGAGGTCCTCGAGGCCGTCAAGAAGATGAAGGAAAAGGGCATCCGTGTCTACGCCATGACCAAGCCCGAGGGCCCCATCGGCCAGGCTGTGGGTGCCGAGAACTGCGTCGCCATGGCTTCTGACCATGGTTCGGGCGGCTGCGAGAAGGGCTACTACCTCGCCGACTGCTTCGGCCTGCGCCTGCTCAACCGCCGCGGCT
>NZ_QSBK01000036.1:0-4355 GCF_003465685.1 Collinsella sp. AF04-24 | reverse complement strand
CGGCGGGGCCATTGTGGCCCTTGACAGTGGATTGGGTCATATGAGCGAGCGGGCTCCGGGTGCCCCAAGTTGCCGCGAAAGAGGAGGGAAGCGTACTTTATGTACGCGACCGACGATTGAGGGGCAAGATGGGGTGCCCGGGGCCCGCGCAGCGTCAACAAAAAACGCGGTTCGTTAGAACCGCGTAAGATAGTTGGAGCGGACAACGGGGCGTCCGCGTATCCGCTTCGCGGATCCGCACCGGCTTCGGCCGTCTGCCGGCGACCTCGCCAGCTCGCTACAAACGCTCCGCGTTTGCTTAACGCTCGCTCCCTCTCGGGTTCGAGCCCAAGCGATGGGTACGAAAAAGCCCGGCTACCGTAGTAGTCGGGCTGCTGCGTTTGGAGCGGACAACGGGGCTCGAACCCGCGACCCCAACCTTGGCAAGGTTGTGCTCTACCAACTGAGCCATGTCCGCATATGTAAAACAAAACGGGCGCCGGAGCGCCCGGATGTTGCCTGGAGGCGAAGCCCGGATTCGAACCGGGGGTAAAGGCTTTGCAGGCCTCTGCCTTACCACTTGGCCACTTCGCCGAAAAAGGACCGCCTAAACGGTCCGGAAATGCAATGGAGCGGACAACGGGGCTCGAACCCGCGACCCCAACCTTGGCAAGGTTGTGCTCTACCAACTGAGCCATGTCCGCTTGCGGGTTATTAATTTACGCGAGTTGTCCAAAAGACGCAAGTACTTTTTTCAAAAAACTTGTCTGCCGCATGTTCTTAGTAGCTAAACGCGCTAAAGCGATTGGCTAGGCACACGATTCCAGCGCTCCGCTAAACAGCTTCACCATCCGCACGCGCGTGCCGGCGCCGTCCGTACGATGAGCAACCTCCACGTTATCGACGAGCATACGCATAAGCTTGATACCACGGCCGCGCTCCTCAGATGCGACCGGTTCGCTCGTTTCATCGATAGAATAGCCGGCACCTCGATCAAGCACCTCAACCACAACGCGATCGCCATAGGCCTGAACCGTCAGGACGCACCCGATACCGCCCGCATGGTCATAGGCATTACCCAGCGCCTCCCCCGACGCCAATGCGACATCGTAGCGCTCGTCGCGGCGCAACGGAAGCGATTCAAGGAGTTCGGCGATGCGATGTCGGTAGTATGGAAGATTCTCGATACCCTGACGGACCTCGACGCTCTTACTCCAGCGAGGCAGCTCCCCCACCGGAATGGCGGGAATAGACTCCCGTGCCGGCCCCGCGACATGAAGGATATCGACAAGACGAGCAATCTCCAAAAAGCGAACAACTTCACCCGATGCATTGACGAGCGAAAGCAGGCCTTCTCGCCTCATGAGCTCACGAGCGCGCGTAAGCAGGAATGCCAAGCCCGTCGAATCGATAAAGCTAACAGCCTGACAGTTGATGACGACACGACGCACGCCGCGGCCAATCAAAGCATCCAACCGCCGACGCAGCGCAGGCACCGTGGCGATGTCGATATCGCCTGGTGGCGTCAAAACCGCTATGTCATTCCACTCATTCATACGACCATGGTTCCCCAAAAAAGCCCACTCGATGCATTCGTTTCCCCAACCGTACGGATTCAGCCCGCCCAGCGTCGTCTATGAACGACCCCGTAAAAACTCAAGGGACACCAATGCAATGTCATCGTCCAGCGCCGATTCGGTAAATCGGTCAAGCTCGCCCAAGACCTTGCCGCAAATGCCCGACACGCCCTCACCCGAGACAGAGAGCAGAAGGTCGCGAAGGCGCTGCTCGCCAAAGAAAGCACCCGAGCGGTCACGCGCTTCGATTGTTCCGTCGGTGTACATAAATAGCATGTCACCAGGAGCGAACGTAAACACGCCTGTCTCGTACACCATGCTCTCAAAGGCACCGATTACCCCCGATTGGCATCCAAGCAGCTCGACCTCTCCCCCACGAGCCTCGCCGCCACCCAGCGGCATCGACTCTGGCCTGATGACCATGGTCGGAGGATGGCCCGCCGAACAATACGTTGCGCGTCCGGCTTTAAGGTCAATCTTGGCGATAAAGGCCGTCACGAACGTCTCGACCCTCGAAAAGCCCATGAGCATGCTGTT
Source organism: Collinsella sp. AF04-24 (assembly GCF_003465685.1). Classification (NCBI taxonomy): domain Bacteria; kingdom Bacillati; phylum Actinomycetota; class Coriobacteriia; order Coriobacteriales; family Coriobacteriaceae; genus Collinsella; species Collinsella sp. AF04-24. The sequence goes on along the minus strand of NZ_QSBK01000036.1, from coordinate 2,262 downwards.
AAGAGAGCGTGCCATGCGGGCCGGTCCAGCGCCCTCCCAGGCATATGCCGTCAGGGCCGTCTTGACGAGTGCGGACATCGATGCAGCCTCAATGCCTTTGCCAGACACATCGCCCAGAATCATGACGGCGCAATCGTCGGGAAGACGGATGAGCGTATAGAAATCGCCGCCGACCAACGCCGAGTTCGTGGCCGACAGGTACACCGAATCGGCGGCGATTCCCGGAACGTCACCAAGCGAATTTCTCATGCCGATCTGAAGCGTCTGAGCGATATGACGCTCCTCGCGCTTTTGAGACTCACCCTCATAGATCAGCTCAAAATCGTGAGCCAAATGCACCATGTAGTCGTATTCAAGGTCGTCGATTGGTTCCTGGCTGCCATCACGGAGCAGCAAGGCGCGCGTTGTCGGCCCCTTTGCGACATCAGCGTGAACGATCGCATCGTTGTTTCGCTTGTCATCCGCCTCCGAGCGATAGCGCCCCGCCTCGATACCGGAGTCGACATACAGTCCCTGACACGGCAGGCCGTGGGCTCTCAGCCATGCACCCATAGGCGTGGATTCATCCACGCGCGTTAGGCGCACGTGCTTGAGATCGTCAGCGCTCGTCCCGCCCAGCACCGACGTCTCGAACCCATCGGAAGCTGATCCCAGGCGCGCTGCCGGCGTCGTGACAGAAAAGAAGAGCGACTCCGGATCGCCCGGCAAATTAACGCGACTGCCGCCTTCAAAATCTATGACGTAGGAATCCAGCCTGGCGTCATACTCAATAGGGCAAAAATGGCAGTTGAGCATATTGCAGATCTCGGACGATACCGCCTGGGTAGCCGCGGCGGAATCGTCTAGAAAGGTAAACAACTCATCCCGCAAGACATTGAGCGAGCGGCCAAGCTCGGCCGTGCGACGGGAGCGAAGGCTCGATACCATGCCGACCATCTGAATAGACAGGTAATCGCAGATGACCTCGAGCACGTTAAGGTCATAGGCAAGTGGCGCCTGTGGACGTTTCCAACCGACCTCCAACACACCGAGCACCTGCGTGCCGTAAAACACGGGAAGACAGATCTCACTGCGATACGGAGGCATATCCTGCACGCGCAGCAAGTGTTTGGAACGATTGTCCAAATCAATGAACATACCCGAAGCAACCCGGTCGCCCTCAAGGTCCTGTTGGATCGACAAGCGACAGGCGCGCGACTCGCGAAGAACATACGTCGGAATGCCAGCGCCATACGGCAAAAACTCGGGCAGGTAGCTGTCGTACAGCTCCTTGGAAACACCACGAAGCTTAAAGCCGCCGCTCTCAGAAAAATAGATAGCGGCACCCGAAGCATCGAGCGTTCCTACAAGCTGGTTCAAAACGGTATCAAGCAGGCTGGGTAACTCATCGGAGCCCACAGTGCTCATAATGACCGAGAGCGTCCCAGAGAGACGCTTGTTCGCCACTCTAAGCTCCGATAACGCACGCTTGAGCTGACGGTCGTGAGAATACTGTTCCTCGATACTGTGAAGCGCCACCAGGACACGTGGTGCGCGGCGCCCAAAGATGCGTGGAGGCGTTACGGAGCCCGCACGAACCAAGACGGGAATAAAAGAGCCGTCACTTAGCTTGAGCATCAGTTCGTTCTCGGAGCCATCAGTATCAAATGGCAGACGATGTTCCGTCGCACGTTCAAAAGCGGACGAGTACAGGACGTCTTTAACATCTCCACCGATGACGTCGGCGCGTTCCTCGCACATCAAACCAAGTAAGCGATTATTCACATGCAGAATGGTTCCGTCGAGCTCGCAGATGATGACAGCATCGCTCGTGATCTCGACTAGTTGGGCAACGTCTGCCCACTCGTTGCGTTCAAGCGTTTCCATCGTGGACCCCACCGTCTATCGGTAACAAAAAAGCCTCCGAAGAGGCTTCTCAAATGCGATGGTGTCGGAGGCGGGACTTGAACCCGCATGACCAAAAAGCGGTCACTAGCACCTCAAGCTAGCGCGTCTGCCAATTCCGCCACTCCGACATGCTATGTTGTTGATTCGCGGTTCGTTTTGTTGAACCCGCGCGTTCAACGAGGAAGATAATAACCTATGATTCGAGAACTGTGCAAGCACTTTTTTCAAAAAAGTTTTCGAATTTGTAATTGCGCAGGTAGATCCGCATGTCCGGCCCCGAATCGGTGCTGCCTCCCGGCGCGTCCTCGGGCATGAGCGATATTTTGCTGCGCACTTCGTGCTGCAAAATATCGCTCCCCCTGCGGAATGCGCCGG
>NZ_QSBK01000035.1:0-4656 GCF_003465685.1 Collinsella sp. AF04-24 | reverse complement strand
CACTTAATGTGCTTTCCGTCTTGCGCAGGACTGTAGAGCAGCAAACTTAACCCCCGCCCCCAGCCCCGGAGACCCTCCCGGATGGCCCCAAAAATTTTTTCAAAAAAGTTGTTGCGCGCCGGACAGACTTCTGTGTATACTAATCCCCGCAGCGCACGCGAGCGGAAACAAACGCGAACGCCTGCCTGGGGAGTTAGCTCAGTTTGGTTAGAGCGCCGGCCTGTCACGTCGGAGGTCGCGGGTTCGAGCCCCGTACTTCCCGCCAACGCAATTAAAGCCACGTCTTCGGACGTGGCTTTTTGCGTTTGATGCACTTTGTTTCGATAGAACGATCGCCCTGGCGCATCTTCGCCCAGAATCCCCGCGCCTTCGGGAACGCAAGTAAAATCTAATAAGTATATTTGTCTGAACAACAGCTTTGTTGCGCAACACCTGTTCAACGAGACAGGGGGTTAGGTTATACTAAATTGCACTGTAGGCCGCATCTGATGCATTTCGCTCCGAGCGCGGCGTTCAGTGGATATCCGATTTACCATTTGGATGTCCTAGCGGTCATTGGCGTCTCGACACAAGCTCGGCCCCGGAGCTCGTTCGAGCTGTTCGTATTCCTTGAAAGGGAAAAATGGACATATCGAGGAAGACTGATTACGCCCTTCGTATGTTGGCGATGCTTGCCGAGGATCCGGAGCGTTTGCTTTCTGTTCGCACCGCTGCCGAAGAGGTCAATGTTCCGTATTCGTTTGCCCGCTCGATTCAGCACGGTTTGGTCCAGGCCGGTATTGTGGAGAGCCTGCGTGGCGTCCACGGTGGCATGCGTCTCAAGGTCAGTCCGGACGACGTCACTATCCGCCAGGTCGTCGAGGCCGTTCAAGGCCCTATGGTTATGAATGATTGCACCGCGCCCGATGGTGACTGTGCGCGCATGGGCACGTGCTGCTATCATCCCCTGTGGGCCGGAGCCCAGGCGTTGATGCGCGACTACCTCGATTCCGTTTCGCTCGGCGACATCGTCGCTCACCGCCAGTTCCCGGCCGTCGATCCCAAGTTCGCCGACCGCGAAGCGTTTCCCGAGTACGCCACCTGCGCGTGCGCTTGCCGGGAGGAATAGCGCCGCATAAGGAGCATAGCCATGATTCAGGACCCCTTTCGTTCGATGATTCGTTCGGAAGGGGTCCTGCGTTATCGCGACCTTCCGTGGCGCCGCACGCGCGATCCGTACATCATTTGGCTTTCTGAGGTCATGCTGCAGCAAACACAGGTACCACGCGTGGAGACGCGTATGCCGGCGTGGCTCGATCGCTTTCCGACCGTGCAGGCGCTTGCCCAGGCCGCGCCTTCCGATGTTTTGGACGCTTGGCAGGGCATGGGCTACAACCGACGCGCTCTGGCGCTTCACGGGGCCGCTCAACGGGTCGTAGAGGATTGGGGCGGGGAGTTTCCGCACGAGACGCGTGACTTGGTCGCTCTGCCTGGTATTGGCCCGGCAACGGCGCAAGGTATCCGGTCGTTTGCGTTTGATCTTCCGGGCGTGTATCTGGAGACCAACGTGCGCACGGTCTTTCTGCATCACTTCTTTCCCGATGTACCGGCTGTTCCCGATCGCGAGCTGGTGCCGCTGATTCAGGCGGCCTGTCCGGCGGCCCCCGGTGCGGCGACCGACGAGATCGCTCCCTTTGCCGTGCCGCTCGATGATGCCGATACGCCGCGCGCGTGGTATTACGCGTTGCTAGATTACGGCGCATATCTAAAAAAGACGTTGCCCAATCCGTCCAGGCGCTCGGCGGGCTATAGCCGTCAATCAAAGTTTGAGGGCTCACGTCGCCAAAAGCGCGCGCATATCGTGCGCATGTTGCTGGCAGCGCGCGATGGCCAGCCGGCGGGGATTACGCTTGCTGATGCCGTGGTGGGCGTTAACGAGATGGAAGCGGCGGCTGGGCGTGGACCGGTCGAGCGCGAGCTTGTCGCGGGCATTCTGGCCGACCTGGAGCGTGAGGGCTTTTGCCGAGCCGAGGGCGATCGCTGGCTGAGCATCTAGCCCGTGCAAATCTGAAGAACAGGATTGTAAGGTTTAGATTTTCGGCATGAGGGCATCCTAAAGACGAGGCCGCTCGAAGCCTACGGGCGGCATGCGTTGAAGGGAAGTACACCTATGGATTTTGAGAATTCCCAAACCAAGAAGAACCTCGAGACCGCTTTTGCCGGTGAGTCCCAGGCACACACCAAGTATCGCTACTATGCCTCCAAGGCAAAGAAGGACGGCTACGTTCAGATCTCGAACATCTTTGCCGAGACGGCTGGCAACGAGTCCGAGCACGCCAAGCTGTGGTTTAAGTATCTGCACGATGGCGCCGTCCCCGATACCCTGGACAATCTGCGCGATGCCGCCGCGGGTGAGAACTACGAGTGGACCACGATGTACGACGAGTTTGCCAAGACCGCCGAGGAAGAGGGCTTTGCCGAGATTGCCGCAAAGTTCCGTGGTGTCGCCGCCGTCGAGAAGGCCCACGAGGAGCGCTACAACAAGCTCGTCGAGCGCATCGAGTCGGGCGAGGTGTTTGAGCGTGAGGGCGTAAAGGTGTGGAAGTGCCTGAACTGCGGGCACCTGCATGTGGGTGCCGAGGCGCCTGAGGTGTGCCCGGTGTGCAACCACCCCAAGGCGTACTTTGAGGAGCAGGTGGTGAACTACTAGCGCCGATACGAACGTGGACTGCGGAGCGCAGGGCGGGGAAATACCTTTCCCTCTCGCTCACGGCTCCGCAGGGTCGCGCGAGGCAAAGGTATTTCCCCGCCCTGCGCTCCGGCTTCGGGTCGTCGCGTGCTCGTTACAGAAAAGCTGATATTAAAGTTTGTGTGCCGCCCCTTTTGGGGCGGCACGTTTTGTGTGGGGGCTGGTTGGGACGGCACCGTTCATGGGTGGGGTACACTGGGTAGCGACTTTTAGTTTATCTACTACCTGATGGGGTGTTTTTGTATGGGTAAGAAGTCTCGGGCTCGGGTTGCTGCGGCGGGAACTCGCAAGGATCCTGGCCGTCGGGTTGCCGAGGGTAAAAAGGCCGATCGTGCCGAGAAAGACAAGAAGGTCGGCGCGCATGCTCATCCTGAGTGGGCGCCTTATTTGAATTCGGCGAGCGAGGACCTGACTGCCAAGTTGTTTACTCTGGTCGAGGTCATCTTGGGCGTGGTGCCCGTGGTGGTCATTGGCCTGTTCCTGGCCTCTAAGGATGCCACGAGCGTGGATAAGCTCACCGATGTCTTTTCTCAGGACCCCTCGATGGTAGTTACGTTTATCTCTGCGTGCCTGCAGCCGTTTGTGGCATACATGTTGTACATGATTTATCGCAAATACTGCGAGGGCGATGCGGGCTTTGCCGCCGGCAACCTGATTGGCCTCTTGTGCTCCGAGATTTTGCTGCTCAATATTCCCGGCGTCATCGGTATGGGCATCTTGCTGTGGCGTGTTTGGCGCAACGTCGCCCCGCACTTTGAGAGCTGGCTGTTTGAGCGTCGCGCAATGGGCGTGCTGGTCGATATCGCGGGCTCACTCGTGATCCTGGCACTGGCGTTTATGTGTGCCACCGCCGCCCGAGGTCTCGCGGGCATGTAGCCTGCTTTCACCGACTGCGAAGCGCGGGCCGGGAGGGCCGGATTACCTTCCCTCCCCGCTCACGGCTCCGCAGGGTCGCGTTGAGGGAAGGTAATCCGGCCCTCCCGGCCCGCCTTGGGTCGTCGCTTGCCCGCTGTAGAAAAGCTGATAATTAAGTTTGCGTGGCGCCCCTTTTTGGGCGGCACGTTTGTTTATGTGGGGTCCCTGTCTCCACACTTTTCGTCAAGCTTTTGGTCAGCTTTTGGTTAGTTGGCGGGCTAGCGGAAGGGCAAAAGATCATCCGATAAAAAAGCTCAAAGAAAGTGCTGGTAGGGGAGTTGTTGAGGTTTTCGACAACTTTTGGGCAAAAGAAACTTTGTGGCTATTGCCGGCGATTGTGTTGTCGCGGTCATGGTGGTGCGGGATGCTGGTCGTAAGCGCCGAATGCTCCGACTGAGGAGGCCAGCATGGACCTGTTTCTTGAGACCCCGCAGCAGCAAGCCGAGCGCATGTTGCGCCAACAGCAGCGGCTCATGGAGATGCAAATGCAAGGGGTAGTCGCCCAGCCCCCTGCGCAAAATGCCACGCCCGCGGTTTCGCTTGCGGGCGGATCGGCGCCAGAGAACTATTCCGTACAACAAGATTCGTATGCACAGGAGCTTGCGTTTGACAAGCGCCGCACGCGTCACCGTCGCGTGGGCCAGCGCCTGCGCACGTTAGCGATGATTGTGCTCATTCCGTTAGGACTTGCGGCGATTTTCTTGGTCTCGTATGCGCTCACCTGCATCCTCAACGGTGCTTCGCCCAGCGAAGTGCTCCAACATCTGTCAGCCCTCGGCCAGCGCCTAGGCGATGTCATAACAACCATCCGCACCGGCTGGGAGAGTTAGCGTTTGTCACATTAGGACTTCTAGGGTGTAGGGATTCTCGCCACGAGTAGGATTCTTGCATCCTGTGGGTCCTGTCGTGCGACTGAATAGTATTATTGAAGATGAATAAAAATAGGAGATACAGGCAATACAAAAGGCTCTGTTAGACCACATTTGACACGATCGGCTGTTCGTCGAACCGGA
>NZ_QSBK01000034.1:0-5221 GCF_003465685.1 Collinsella sp. AF04-24 | reverse complement strand
CGGGAAGTTCGCGAAGCCCACTTCCCGGAGCAAGGCAACCCCGCCGGGCAAGGCCCCAGCGCGAGACCGTCCCGGATGCCTACCTACTCGTTGTCGCCGGCAGTTAGCTGCGTTGCGGAGAGCGCGCCGTCGGCAGCGGTTGCAGCTGCTGCGTCGGGCCAGACCCAGTCGGTAAAGGACGGGTGATCGTAGCCTTCATCGCACGCGAACTCGAAGGCCTCGGTGCGGAATGCCTCCCACTTATCAATCTGCTCGGCAAACTTATCGGCGTCGACCATGCGCAGCACGTCGGCGGCCAGTGCCCAGCGGTCCATGTTGTTCAGGCGCAGCATGTCGAACGGCGTTGTCGTGGAGCCTTTCTCCTCGTAGCCGTGGACGCGGAAGGCATCGTGGCCGGGGCGGTTCCAGATCAGGCGGCGAATCGTGCCGGCATAGGCGTGGAACGCGAAGAGGACAGGCTTATCGCCGCAGCCGAACAGCTCAGCCCAGCGCTCGTCACTGAGAGCCTGGTCGTTCTCGCAGACGTTCTGAATCTTGAGCAGGTCGACCACGTTGACGAACCATACCTTGATGCCCAGCTCGCGCAGCATGTCGGTTGCAGCCAGAGCCTCAAGCGTCGGCACGTCACCGCAGGTGGCGACCACGACGTCGGCCTCGGCGAGCGAATCGGCGGTCGATGCCCACTCCCAGGTCGCAACGCCCTCGGCGAGCTCCGCCTTGGCCTCGTCGATCGTCTGGAAGGTCGGAGCAGGCTGCTTGCCGCAGAAGATGGCGTTGACGCAGTCAGTGGACTGGTAGACGCGCTCGGCCACGGCGAGAGCCATGTTGGCGTCGGCCGGATAGTAGGCGTTTACGATGTGCGTGTCGTTGGCCTTGTTGAGCAGCAGGTCGATAAAGCCGGGGTCCTGATGCGAGAAGCCGTTGTGGTCCTGACGCCAGACGTGGCTCGACAGCAAAATGTTAAGGCCGCTGATGGGGGCACGCCACGGAATCTCGCGCTTGGTAGCCTCGAGCCACTTGCAGTGCTGGTTGACCATGGAGTCGACCACATGGACAAAGCTCTCGTAGGAGCTCCACACGCCGGAACGGCCAGTGAGCACGTAGGCCTCGAGGAAGCCCTCGCATTGGTGCTCGGACAGCTGCTCGACGACCTTACCGGAGCCTGCCAGCAGCTCGTCGTTGGCCTCGTCCTCGTAGAAGCCGGCGTCCCACTGCTTCTTGGTCACCTTGTAGGCAGCCTGCAGACGGTTGGACGCGGTCTCGTCGGGACCAAAGATGCGGAAGTCATCCATGTTATTGGCCAGAACGTCGGCAGTGTACTCACCAAAGACGCGGGCGGCCTCGGTAGAGCCCCAGCCATGACCCTTAGTTGCGACGGGGACCTCGTGGGCATGAATATCGGGCAGCTCGAGCTCGCGGCGCACCTTACCGCCGTTCGCGTTGGGGTTGGCGCCGATGCGCAGCTCGCCGGTCGGCATAAAGGCCGTCACCTCGGGGCGCACCTGGCCCTCGGGCGTAAAGAGCTCCTCGGGCTTGTAGGAACGCAGCCACTCGCGCAGCACGCGGAAGTGCTCGTGGGTGTCCTTGGCACTCGCCAGCGGCACCTGATGCGCGCGCCAGGAGTCCTCGGTCTTCTTGCCGTCGATCTGCTTGGGGCAGGTCCAGCCCTTGGGCGTGCGGAACACAATCATGGGGTAGGCCGGGCGGACCACGGTCTCGCCTGCGGCGGCCTGGGCCTGCGCGGTTGCCTTGATGTCACAGATCTCATCGAAGACCTGCTCAAACAGGGCAGCGAAACGCGCATGAATGCTTGCGTGGCTCTCGTCGTCAAAGCCGGCGACAAAGAAGTGCGGCTTATAGCCCATGCCCTCAAAGAACTTGGTGAGCTCTTCGTCGGACACGCGGGCGAGGATGGTGGGGTTGGCGATCTTGTAGCCGTTGAGGTGCAGGATCGGCAAAACGATACCGTCGGTTGCCGGGTTCACGAGCTTGTTGGATTGCCAAGAGGTCGCGAGCGGGCCGGTCTCGGACTCGCCGTCGCCCACCACGGCCACGGCCAACAGGCTCGGGTTGTCCATGACGGCACCGTAAGCGTGGCTGAGCGTGTAGCCGAGCTCGCCGCCCTCGTGGATGGAACCGGGCGTCTCGGGCGCAAAGTGGCTCGGGATGCCGCCGGGATAAGAGAACTGGCGGAAGAACCTCTGCAGGCCTGCCTCGTCATTGGTGATGTCGGGGCGGATCTCGCGGTAGGTGCCATCGAGCAGCGACTGGGCGGTGCCGGCGGGGCCACCGTGACCCGGGCCCATCAGGAAGATGGCGCTCTGGTTGTGGTCGGCAATAAGGCGGTTGACGTGGCCGAACAGGAAGTTGATGCCGGGCGTGGTGCCCCAGTGGCCGACCAGACGGTGCTTAACGTCCGGACGACCAAAGTCGCGCACCTCACCGGTTTTCTCGTCAACAAAGTCGGGGCGCATCAGCGGGTTGGAGCGAAGGTAAATCTGGCCGACGGACAGGTAGTTCGATGCGCGCCAGTACAGGTCGACGCCCTCGAGCTCGGAAGCCGGCACCTCGTGGCCCAGCTTTTGCCACGGCGTTCCCAGAGTTTTAGCCATTGTTTATGTCCCTTCGCTGTATGGTCACCCTCCAATACGGCAACCTTTCGTTGGGACAAGTATATTTGCTAAAACGTTTTATCAATATGAAAAAACGTTTTACCATCCTGATTTGCCATGTTGACAGGCAGAAGCAGACATTCATCTGCGGCATTGCCTGTCACAGGTGCTCCACATTCAATCTCTGCAAATTGATAAACGTGTTTAGTTATGTTTAGTAAGCTCGAGTACGCTGTCCTTAACGATAAGCGCCGGCTCCAGAACGACCTCTTCGGCACGCCTACCGCCCCTACCGGCAAGGCGCTTGGACATGCAGCCAAAAGCATGCTCGGCAAGGACACCAGGATCCTGCTCAATCGCGGTCAGCGCCGGCTCAAAGAGAACGTCGGCCGCCGAGTTGTCATAGCTCACCACCGAGATATCGTCCGGAATGCTCTTCCCCATCTCGTGCAGGCGCTTGAGCAAACCGAGGGCAATGTTATCCGAGCTTGCGAACACGGCGGTGGCGTCGGTTGCGAGCACCGCCTCCGAAGCCTCGTAGGCACTCGGAATGTAGTACTCGCTCTCAAACTCCAAACGCGCGTCGATCGGCAGGCCAACCTCACGCAACGCGCGCTCATAGCCGGCAAGTCGCTTGCGGCCCGTATTGGAACGGCGCGCGTTAACCAAGCAGGCAATGCGACGGTGCCCCTGTTCGATCAAGTAGCGGGTAGCCATGTAGCCACCCATCTCGTGGTCGAACATCACCTTGTCGCACTCGAGTCCCTCAATGGCACGGTCAACCATTACCGCCGGGATAGGCAGATGGCTGACCTCTTCGCGCAGGGCGCGGTCGTCCGAGAACTCGTCGCCCACGACCAAGAACACACCATCGACGCCACGCGTCACCAGCTGGCGCAGGAGCTCCAGATCGTCCTCGGCACTTCCACCCGAGCTGGTAATAAAGAGCGCGTAGCCGTCCACGCGGCAGCGCTTTTCCAGGCTGCCGGCGAGCGAGGCAAAAAAGCGGCTCTCGATGTTGGGAACGATAAGGCCCAGCGTGCGCGACTCGCGCATGACCAGGCTGCGCGCAATCTGGTTAGGAACATAGTGGTTGCGCGCCGCGACCTCTTTGATGCGCTTGCGGTTTTCTTCCGAGATGCGACAAGGCCGATTGTTAAGGACAAGCGAGACCGATGAGGGGGAAAGCCCCACCTCCTGGGCAATCTGCTTAAGAGTAACTTTGTTGCCCATCTCGCTCCTTCCGAGTATTCGCGCAATCTCTTGAAAGTATAGCGACCGTCCCTCTACCTTGATGATAAACACTTTACCAATCCGGTAGACGGCTGTTTTATCGCCGCGATTGGCGCAAAGCAACCTGACCCCTTTGCACCATGTGATGCATTGGGGTCAGGTTACTTTGCACCAAATCCATCCGGGTGGGGTATATTGCATTCGATTGATGAAAACGACCACCATAAGGCGGATATTCGTATGCACGAGAATGACTTTTTTAACGAGGACCTGCTCTGCGCGCTCGCTGGCGTTGCCGGCGAGGACAACGTGCTCATGAGCGAGCCCATGCGCGAGCACACCACGTTTAAGATCGGCGGCCCGGCCGATGTCTTTGTCACGCCCGATACCGAGCAGGGACTCGTCGCCACGCTCGATACCTGCTACCGCTGCGATCTGCCGCTCACCATCGTGGGCAACGGCTCCGACCTGCTCGTCGGTGACAAGGGTATCCGCGGCATCGTCGTGGCGCTGGGCGAGGGTCTCTCCGACATTACGGTCAACGGCACGCACGTCACGGCAGCAGCCGGCGCCTTGCTTTCCGATGTCGCCGCGACGGCAGCCGAGGCCGGCCTCACCGGCATGGAGCCCATCTCGGGCATCCCCGGATCGGTCGGCGGCGCCTGTTATATGAACGCCGGCGCCTATGGCGCCTGCATGGCCGATGTGCTGGAGTCTGTGCGCGTCTACAAGCCCGCCCGCATGCTCGACGACGGCACCCGCGGCAGCGGCAACATTATTGAGTTCGATGTCGATGAGCTCAACCTGGGCTATCGCAAGAGCCGCATTGCCGACGACGGTTTCGTCGTGCTTTCGGCCACTTTCAATCTCGCCCCGGGCAACGCCGCGATGATCAAGGCCGACATGGACGACTACCACCAGCGCCGCGAGGACAAGCAGCCGCTCGACATGCCGAGTGCCGGCTCCACCTTCAAGCGCCCCGAGGGCTACTTTGCCGGCAAGCTCATCATGGACGCCGGCCTGCGAGGACACGCCATCGGCGGCGCGCAGGTGAGCGAAAAGCACTGCGGCTTCATCGTCAACGCCGACCACGCCACCGCCGCCGATGTCGACGAACTCATCCGCCACATCCAAACAACCGTCAAAGACCAATTCGACGTAGACCTAGAACCCGAAGTCCACCGAGTAGGCGAATTCCTCTAATAAAAAAGAAGGCCCCGAAAGGGGGCTTCGCCATCTTTATATCAGGCAACCAGTCCGGTGTGTCGCGCTTTGAACCCGAAAGGTCCGGGACTGCGGGCGAGGCATAAGGTTGGTCGCGAGTTCCGCACGCAAAGAAGGCCACTTAATGTGGCCTTCGTCTTGCGCAGGACTGT
>NZ_QSBK01000033.1:1383-5953 GCF_003465685.1 Collinsella sp. AF04-24 | reverse complement strand
GGCCGTGGCGCTCGGCGTGTTCGGGGCCGTGCTCGCCGTTGCCGGGCGCCTGCCGCTCGGGCCCGCTCCGCTTGCGGCCGCGTGGGCGGGCATCGTGCTGGGCAGCCTGCCCCTCTACGCGTTGTGGCTCGGCGTTGCCCTGCGCCTCGGCCGCAACGCCGCCATCGGCGCCGGCGCTGCGGGGGTGCTCCTCGCGTTCTTCTCGGTGGGCGGACTTGCGCACGGCCTCATGACCGGCGAGCTCACCGGTGCCCTGGCGACGCCCCTGAGCTGGGTGCCGCTCGCCTGGCCCGCGCGACTGGGGTCGCTCGGGGTGGAGGCCTTCATCGACGCCGCACACGCGGCGGGCCCTCTCCTCACGACTGCGTTCGCTGGCCTCGTGCTCACCCTGGCAGCCGACGCCGTCCTTCTCGCCTGGTTCTGCCGCTTCGAGGACGGGAGGGCAGATGCGTAGGAAGCCGCTCGCCGCCATGCTCGTCCTCTTCTCCGCAGCGCTCGTCCTGGGCGGGAATGCACTGCTCGACGCCGGCTGGGGGTCGGCGCTGCGCGCAGGGCTCTGGACCGCTGAGTGCGACGCTAGTACAATTCCGACGAGAGTTTCAGGAGGTCAACATGGCTAGGATACTGGCAGTGGATGATGAACGGGCGATCCTCGACGCGCTCGCGCGAGTCCTCGGCCGCGACGGCCATGAGGTCGTCAGGGCGGCGGACCCGACGGCGGTCCCGGGGATGGACTTCTCGCGCTTCGACCTCGTGCTCTGCGACGTTATGATGCCGGGGCTTGACGGCTTTGAGCTCGTGCGGCAGATCCGCCCGGACTTCGACGGGCCCATCGTCTTCCTGACCGCGCGCGTGGCCGAGGAGGATGCCGTGGCCGCCTACGGCCTGGGCGCCGACGACTACGTCCGCAAGCCCTTCGGGGCCGCGGAACTGCGCGCCAAGGTCGCGGCCCATCTACGCCGTGAGCGCCGGCCGCGCTCGCACGCCCTCTCCTTCGGGGAGGTGCGGATCGACCTCGGGGCGCGCGACCTCGCCGTGGGTGGCGAGGCCGTGCCGCTCACGCCCACCGAGTACGCCATCTGCGAGTACCTCGCTCGTCACCCCGGGCAGGTCATGAGCCGCGCGCAGATACGCGAGGCGGTGCTCGGCTGGGAGAGCGACGCCGACGATGCGGCCATATCCATGCAGGTCAGCCGCGCCCGGAGGAAACTCTCCGAGGCCGGCGCCGATCCGATCGCGACCGTCTGGGGGATGGGGTACAAGTGGCAGCTCTGAGGATCGGGGCGCGAGGTCGCGGGGGCATGCCGCTCTCCTTCGTCATCGCGCGCTACTTCGCCTACGCGTTCGCGGCGGTCGCCACGGCGTGGCTTGCCTCGTTCATGGTGCTCTCCGTGGCGATCAACGCGGGCTATGTCTACGAGGCAAGCTGGGGGCCGGCCAATGCGCGCGATGTCGCGGAGGGCCTGGCACGCGACGGCGTCTGCGGGCAGCAGGACGTGCCGACGGCCTACCGCTACCTCATCCTGAACAAGGACGGAAACGTGATGATGACAGACCTCGAGGGTACGCGGCTCGAGGATGCGACGGAAATGGCCAGTACGGCACTCGCCGCGGATCCGGGCACAGTGGAGATCGAGGGCGGGGGCTCGGGCCTCACCTACGCTGCGTTCCCGCTCAAGGGCGGCGGGGCCTGCGCACTCGTCAGCGAGTACCTGCCGCAGTGGGTCTCGCGCGATCTCGCCAGCCTGCTTCCCAACCCGCAGAACCTCATGCTCGTCGGCGCCGCTGTGGGAAGCGCGCTCGCGCTCGCGCTCGTGGCGCGCCGTGCGAGCCGCGTGATCTCGCGCAAGATGGCGCCGCTCGCGGAGGCGGCGGGGCGCGTTGGCGCGGGGGAGCTCGACTTCGCGGTCGGCAGCACCAACGTGCGTGAGGTGAACGACGTCCTCGCCGCGATGGACGCCATGCGGGCCTCCCTCGCCGAGTCGCTCGAGGCCCGCTGGGCCGCGGAGCGGGGGCAGCGCGAGCAGATGGCGTCGCTCGCCCACGATCTCAAGACGCCGCTTACCGTGCTGCGCGCCAACGCCGACTTCGTGGCGGAGGAGCTGGAAGACGAGAATGACAGCGACCTCTCGGCCGCCGCGCGCGACATAGCCGGCGGTGTCGAAAGGCTCGACGGCTACGTGCGCCTGCTCATCGAGGCCTCGCGCGGGTCCGGCGGGGCGGAGAGGGCCCCCATGCGGCCGGCCGAGCTCTGCGAACAGGTCCTCGCCGAGGCCGCCCAGATCGCCCGGGCGCGAGGCGTGACGCTCGACGCGGCCACGGGCCCCGCTGTCGCGGACGCGCCCGAGGCCCCGCTCGACCGAACCGCCCTGGCGCGAGCCGCCGCGAACCTCGTGGCCAACGCCGCCGAGCACGCGCGCTCGCGTGTGGCGGTCTCCTGCGACGTCGCGGGCGGACACCTCGTCATCGAGGTGGCCGACGACGGACCGGGCTTCTCTCCCGCCGCCCTCGAACGCGGCTGCGAGCGCCTCTTCACAGACGACTCGTCCCGCTCCTCGCGCGACGGAGGCCGCCACTACGGGCTCGGCCTCCACGTCGCCTCCGAGGCCGCGAGCGCCCACGGGGGCTCCGTCTCGCTCGCCAACAGCCCCTCGGGCGGCGCGGTGGTCACCATCGCGGTCCCCCTGTGCGGGGCCTGACGAATCAGGCCCTCACACTGGCATGCCTCGCAACCAAACGCTTCCCGGATAATTCATGAGGCCGTACTCGTATTCGAGCCTGTCTATCTCGGCGGCGATGGCCTCCGTCATGTAGAAGTTTTTCGTGCGGCCCGTCGACTTCGCCAGGCGGTCGTACCTGTTCGCGAGGTCCTCGGGGATTCTCAGGGCTGCGGTGGCGGTTGCCATGATGCGCCTCCCAGTTGGATGCAATACGTGAATTACTTTCTATCACATCACCCGAATCCCGCACCGGCGTACGGCCGCATCTGCTTTTTTACCTTTCATTTGTCGACCGGCCCATGCCCGGCTTATTCAGCCGGGTTAAATCAACCATTGAATAAATCCAGGCCTGTAAGGGGCGGTGGAAATCCCTCGAGGACCGAGGGTGCCGTCCCCAGGTCGGCTCCTCGATGGCCGCGGCTGAATTCCCCTGTCATCGGCTGCGTGGGTTCCGGCACGGGGTTCTGGCGCTGCTCGAACGGGGCGCGAGGCTCGGCCGTCGGTCGTGCCGGACGGTATACGTTTTGAGACCGGCAAGCTGTTGCCGGCTCGAGGACAGCGGCCCGGTGCACCGGGCCGATCGATAGAGGACTCAGGTTCACAGCGCAGTTTCTTGGGGCTCGCATATATAGGAAGACTTGATCGGCAATCGATTTTAATGATGTCGACAGCGCATGTCAGAGCTTTCAACAAACCGCAGGTAAAACCGTGTACCAAAAAATGGTACACGGATTTACCTGCGATGTTCATGCTTGGTCAAAAGCCCATCAAGCGATATATTCATTATTTTAATGCGCGCGCCTGAGCTTTTGGCTGAAGTGGCAGTCCGACCGCCGGCAGGCGGCCACGCTATGTCCAAAGGCCACGCCTACTCCCAGTGCCCGGCTACGTCGACGACCCAGTGCTGCCCGTCGAGTTCCTGCCGCAGAGCTACATCAGGGACGTCTTATTGGGGGGACGACCACATGGAACCCCGGGAGATCAAGCTGTACGGCTGATCCATCCGTCAACAACATGTCAAAGCCCAAAACCCAACAGGATCGCGAACGAGGGGATGAATTGACCGCCCGGGTATTTGCGCCCGGGCGGTCAATTTTATCAACCATGGGTGCGATTCTGTGAGGCCATTTTTCTGGCATCCGCCGTTTGCTCCGGTCTCAACGCACCCATCGACCGTTCAGTTATCTTTGCGAACGCGACCACGTGCGCATTTGTCGAACAATCAAATGTCCGACAATGTCTGACGGAGCTGTCAGATATTCACACACGAACAGGTGAGCTTCGCGAGCGATTGTAGGCAACTAGTAGCCCCAGCTGCGTCTTTGGCGCAGGTTCGACGTCTGACATCTTGAATGTCTGACGTTGAACGAAGCTGGTTGATAACAAGCAGGTGGAATAAACATGGAGCCCGACACCTCTCGCGCAATCGGCGCGCGGCAAGGGTCTGGCCCATCTCATATGTTGCCAACGCTAACGGTGAACCTGAGCGCCCGGGCACATTCTTTGTTGGCTGAAACCGGCATAGCAACTAGCGGAAGGCATCATCGAAGGAGTGTGCTGGAAAGCACCCGTCTCCTTAACTGTTAGAAATGCAAGTTAATAATCTATGTGGTCAATATAATACCGTTGAACCCGCATATCGATACCGCTCAGCCACTCGCCTCGCCCCCATCGCACGCATCTTCATTCGGTCTGTCATTATTAATCTAACGATGCTTTGAGAAATGCAGGTGCTTCTAAATGTACTGTCGACTTCTTCTCAAACTAATCCTAAGAGACAGGGCCGTATGGATCTCTACGCTCGTTCTCGCTGCGGCCTTCTCCATCCCCATTGCGTTCAATTCACCCAT
>NZ_QSBK01000033.1:0-1373 GCF_003465685.1 Collinsella sp. AF04-24 | reverse complement strand
GGCTGAAACCGGCATAGCAACTAGCGGAAGGCATCATCGAAGGAGTGTGCTGGAAAGCACCCGTCTCCTTAACTGTTAGAAATGCAAGTTAATAATCTATGTGGTCAATATAATACCGTTGAACCCGCATATCGATACCGCTCAGCCACTCGCCTCGCCCCCATCGCACGCATCTTCATTCGGTCTGTCATTATTAATCTAACGATGCTTTGAGAAATGCAGGTGCTTCTAAATGTACTGTCGACTTCTTCTCAAACTAATCCTAAGAGACAGGGCCGTATGGATCTCTACGCTCGTTCTCGCTGCGGCCTTCTCCATCCCCATTGCGTTCAATTCACCCATCTACGGGCCCTTCTTTATGAAGCAGGGCATGCAGAGCTTTGTCGACGCATTCAATACGCGCGCACCCCAAGCCAACGGCACAGACCTATCTCCAGAGCAGCAAAATGACGCGGAGCTTTCAAGATACGCGAACGCCGCCCTTGCCGCTCAAACCGACGCCGCCTTTCTCGATTCTGCCGAGAGCTACTACGCGCTCATGGGCGAAGGCTTCCAATCCGGGTCCATCGTGGGAGACCGAGAGACCAATGACGCGGAGCTCGCATATTGCCGTGCCCTGAGCAGCTCCGGCATCACGGATATCCCGGCCTCCGCAAACGACCTGCCATTCCTTTCCTTCCTGCCTTACGCCGTTGCCACGGCGCCGTCTTTCCTTCCCTTCATTCCCTTCCTTCTCTCGTCGATACTCGTGCTCGGCGCCACAAGGCCTGCGACCCTGGCGGCGAAGGCGCCCGTGCCCAAATTCCGGCGCCTTATCCAGATCGTGTTTTCGATAATCGCCGCGGGGACCGCGATGCTCCTCGCCGGCCTCGCACCCGGGGGCATTTACGCCTTGGCCCTAAACGGCTTCGGGCAAATTGGGTACCCGATCGCCTTCTTCCATGACGGCGCGCTTGCCACCACGGCTGCGGGAAACGTCTTCACAGCCCTGCTTATCGCGCTTCTTGCGGGCGGAACCTTGATATCCGTTTGTTCCGCCGTCCTATCGACCGCAACGAGGCGCGTCCTCGCGGGCCCCCTTGCCTCCGCGCTGCTTGTCGCGGCCCCGGCATTCCCGTTACTGTCCGATTCGGCACTGGAGCATAACGCCGCGCTCAATCTCCTGCCGCTGGCCGTATTCTCGCCTATCGAGGCAACGGGTTACGTAGGATGCTTCCCGACAGAATTCATTGGCTCCGGTTCAGGCAGCGCATCGATGCTTGCCGTGGCCCTGGCATACGTCGCGGTCCTTTTTGCGGTCGGCGCCGTTGCGACACGTTCGCCCAAACAGCCTGGACCCGCGAAAAAGCGCCATGGGCTCGAGCTTCTGGACG
>NZ_QSBK01000032.1:0-6303 GCF_003465685.1 Collinsella sp. AF04-24 | reverse complement strand
TTGTTGCCGAGGGCGTTGCCGCCGAGGGCGACGACAATACGATCGGGCTTGCCGTAGGGCTTGCTCATGGTTTCTCCCTTCTTGACGTTCTAATTTCCCAGACCTTAGCGAAGAGTCGCATACATCATTGCCTTGATGGTGTGCATGCGGTTCTCAGCCTCCTGGAACACACGGGACTGCGCGCTCTCAAAGACCTCATCAGAAACTTCCATCTCGGTCACGCCAAACTTTTCGGCGATCTCGGCACCGATGGTGGTCTGCGTATCGTGGAAGCTCGGCAGGCAATGCATGAAGATAGCGCCGGGATTCGCCTTGGCCATGACCTCAGGCGTCACGCGATAGGGCGAAAGAAGCTCAATGCGGCTCTTCCACAGTTCCTCGGCCTGGCCCATACCGACCCAAACGTCCGTATAGACAACGTCGGCGTCCTTGACGCCTTCATCGATATCCTCAGTGAGCTGAATCGTGCAGCCATTCTGAGCGGCAATCTCCTGGCAGCGCTCAAGAAGCTCGGGGTCAAAGTGCGTAGCGCCCTCGACGTCGCCCTTGGGCCCGCAAGAACAGAAGTTGATACCAAGCTTGGCGCAGATAACCATAAGGGAGTCGCTTACGTTGCCCTGCTCCTTGCCCAAGTAAGTAAGCTTCATGCCGCGCGTATCGCCAAACTCCTCGCGCATGGTGAGGATGTCTGCCAGAGCCTGGGTGGGATGGTACTCGTTGGTCAGGCCATTCCAGACGGGGACGCCGGCCTTTGCGGCGAGCTCCTCGACTATGGACTGATCGGAACCGCGGTACTCGATGCCATCGTACATGCGGCCGAGCACGCGGGCGGTGTCCTCAATGGACTCCTTCTTGCCCATCTGCGACGAGCCGGGATCGAGGTAGGTCACGCCCATGCCCAGGTCCATGCCGCCGACCTCGAAGGCGCAGCGGGTACGAGTGGAGGTCTTCTCGAACAGCAGGACGATATTCTTACCCTCGAGAAAACGATGAGGGTAACCGGCGCGCTTCATGTCCTTGAAATTCCTTGAAAGATCGAGCATGTACTCGATTTCCTCGGTCGTGAAGTCGAGGAGCGTAAGGACGCTACGGCCAGAAAGATTGAGAGACATAGTCAAAACCCTTTCACTTGTTGAGTCATCTAATGAAGCGGGCGACGCGGACGCAGGCGCAGGCGCGCGCCGCCCAGAGCACAATGGCGTCGATTAAATCTCCTCGCGCCAGAACGGCATAGTCATGCAGCGCGGGCCGCCACGACCACGGGAGAGCTCCTCGGAAGGAGCAACGAGCAGCTCGACGCCCGCTTTATACAGCGCATCGTTGGTAACCACGTTGCGCTCATACACGCAAACCTTACCCGGCGCGACCGCAAGGGTGTTGGAGCCATCGTTCCACTGCTCACGGGAGGCCTCGATCGGGTCGCCGCCGCCGCACTCAATCATGGTGATATGGTCCATGCCCGTCGCAAGCTCAAGAATGTGCTGGAGGGTGCCCTCGAGCTCCTCGATATGCACCTCTCCCTCCGAATCGCCCTTGGTCAGGCGGTAAGCGCGAAGCGTCTGGTAGATGCCGGGATAGACCGTGAACTTATCGCGATCGACCTGCGTGCAGACGGTGTCGAGGTGCATGTAGGCGTAGCCGTGCGGGATCTTGATGGCATAGATGTTCTCGATCTCGGCCTCATCGGAACCCCAGAACATATTCTTGGCGAGCTCATCGATGGCCGCAGTCTGGGTGCGCTCGGAAATACCGATGGCGAGCGTCTTGGCGTTGATGTTGAGGATATCGCCGCCCTCGATATGCCACTCGCTGTTGTGGTCATACCAAATGGGGCTACCGGCGTAATCGGGATGGTTGCGGAGCACCGTTTCGTAGAAGATTACCTCGCGATTGCGCTGATTCCAGTACATGCGGTTCATGGTAGCGCCCTTGCCCACGACAGCCAGGGGGTCACGGGAGAAATACGAGGCGGGCATGGGGAAGAGGACCATATCGTCGCCCTTCAGCTCGTCGCCGTCCAGGCTGGCAAGAGAGCCGCCGACATGCGGGATCTCGAGGTCGCGCACATACAGTCCGCCCATAGCTGTGAGGACAAATTCCTTGTTGTCCTTGATGGAATCGAGCTTCTCGACAACCGCCTGGCGAAGAGCGGCGTTCTTGATACCCGACTCGTTCATGAACTTTCCCATGAACTCCGCACGCGCGCCCTCGACCTTATCGAACGTCTCGGCAACCAGCTCTTCCATATAGACGACCTCGGCGCCAGCGCCGCGAAGAAGGTCGGTAAACTGATCGTGCTCTTTCTGGGCATAGTCCAGATAGAACGCGTCGTGAATCCAAACGCGGTCGAAATCCTCCGCCTTCATGTTTACAAGATCCATACCGGGGCGATGGACGCACACCTTCTTGAGGGCGCCAATCTCGCTATGAACGTTCAGTCCTTTGTTCATCTCTATCCTTCTTTCTCACAACTTGTATGTGGGGTTTTGCATTTACGGCAGGGGGATAAGACCCGAAACCGCAGTGAATGCCATGCAGATAACGCTTACGACCAGGAAGAATTTCCAAGCGACCTTCCACCACTGGCCTAGCGGAATCTTGCAGACGCCAAGACCGGCAACGAGCATCGCGCTTGTTGGCGAAATGAGAGACATGGCCGCGCTGCCCATGGAAAGACCAGTAACTGCGGCCTCGGGGTTTAAGCCCATCAGCTCAACAAGCGGGCCGAAAATGGGAATCGTAAGAGCAGCGATGCCCGAGGAGCTCGGAACGAGGATCGACAGAAGGTTATCCACGACATAGAGAATGCTCGTAAAGATAACTGCCGGAACTCCGGAGAGAGCCGTGGCGAGCGTGTTGAGAATCGTATCGATGATGAGGCCGTCATTGGCGATTACGAGGATTCCGCGGGCGAGGCCAACAACGATGGCAGAGAACGCGAAGTCTGCAATTCCCTTAACGAACTCGCCAGCGATCTCCTTCTCATTCATCCCGGAAACAACACCCGAAAGAAGGGCCATGGCCAAGAAAATCGCAGAGATTTCGTTCATGTACCAGCCCTGGGCCACCAGACCCCAAATGATGGCGGCAAGTCCAAGCACGAAAATAACCATAACGGCTTTCTGCCTACCGGTGAACTCGCTATCGAGGAGATTCTCGTCCGCACCAAACTCTTTGCGCTTCTCGATATCATCGTGGAAAGCTGGGGATGCCTCGGGATTCTTCTTAACCTTGAGGGCATACATCACAACCCATGCGATGGCAACTGCAGTGAGCACGACAAGGGCGATAGTACGCAACCAAAGCTGGGGGTTGCCCTGGATACCGAGGATGCCCTGGGAAATCAGGACGTTGAACGGGTTAACGGTAGATGCGATGTATCCGATACGGGCACCCACAAACACCGTCATGAACGCTGTAATTGAGTCGAAGCCCATGGCCATCATGATCGGCATAAGAATCGCAAAGAACGGAAGCGTCTCCTCTGCCATACCAAAGGTGCTGCCGCCCAAGGCAAAAAGCACCATTAGGATCGGAATGATGAGGACGTCCTTGCTCTTGAACTTCTTCACCACTCGGGCGACGCCGCTCGTGATGGCTCCGGTCGCCGTGATGACCTGGAAGGAACCTCCCACGATCATAATGAATGCAACGACCTCGACCGCTTGCTGGATGCCGATCGCAGGGGCCTCAAGTACTTCGAAGATGCCTTGGCGAAGATCGACCTCGTTGCCGTCCTCGTCCGTATAGACCTTATCGACAGGCTCATAGGTGCCCGAGACCGTTACCTCGCGACCGTTAACCTCCTGGCGTTCAAACGAACCCGAAGGCACGACCCAGGTCAGAACGGCAAATACGGCCATCAAGACGAGAATGATGGTGTACACGTGCGGGACTCGAAGAGTGCGCTTCTTTTCTGTCTCTGCCATCTCTCCTCCTTAATTCAGGGGTTTTTCGTTGCCGGCAAAGCCATTGTGTCATCGCGCAAAACACCCTTCCGTCTCTTCGCCCGTCAACGAAGCGCATCGACCCGTAAACGGATTCCAGATTGATGTAATTCGTCAATTGTCTCTTAAAATAGATGTTTAACATCAATTACTAGCCTTGTTCATGCCATTCTCCTGTGACAAATATGATGTAAATTGAATCAATCTCGTAATGTGCCACTATGGAAGCAATCAATACTCATCGCCAAAGCGAGGTCACATGTCCGCATTGCATGTTCAAAACGAAATAGGAAAGCTAAAAAAGGTGCTTCTGCACTGTCCCGGCCCCGAAACGCGCAACTACCCCGACGGCCAGTTCAATCAAGTCTTTACGCTACGCCCTTCTAGCAATTCATTTGATCTTGAAAAGGCTCTTGGGGAGCATCATGCTTACTCGGCGATGCTCGAGCACGAAGGGGTAGAGATTCTCTATCTTGAAAACCTTCTTACCGAAGCCCTTGATGCGACAGAGCAAGCGCGTCGCTCTTTTATCGATAGCTACATTTCAGAATGCGGCGCGCGGGGCATTGAGCTCGAGTCTGCCATTCGCGAGTATCTTGAGCATATCGAAGGTTCCCGCGACCTGGTCCAGGCAGCCGTCAACGGCGTTCGCTACTCCCAGGTCTTCGACACGAACAAGGAGGTGTTCAGCCTCTCAAAGCTGACGGGAGACGCATACTCACCCGACGACCTTCTCATAGCCCCCCTTAACACCATGTGGTTCACGCGCGATCCAGCAAGCGTCATCGGCGAAGGTGTCACGCTCAACCATATGTACTGGCCAGAGCGCAACCGTGAGGTTATCGCCTATAAAACGATTTTTAACTATCATCCGGATTTCCGCGAGACTCCTCAGTTCTTCAAGCATGAATCGACTTACCACATTGAAGGCGGCGACCTTCACAACCTCAACAGTGAAAATGTAGCCGTTGGCATCTCTCAACGAACCGAGCCAGCAGCTATAGACACCCTAACGAATAACTTGCTCTGGGACGAGAACTCGACTATTGAGTCCGTATGGGCCATTGAGGTTCCCTACGATGATCTCTGCATTCATCTCGACACATACTTTGCTCGTGTTAACTATGAGACATTCCTCATTGACCGGGAGCTCCTGGACCAAGCGCGAGTCTACTGCATTACACGAGGCAGATCGGAAAGGACAACCCGGGCGCGTCATGTCGAAGGCGGACTAAAAGAAGCGCTGGGATTAGCCCTGGGTTTAAGTTCACCGCAATTTATCCCTTGCGGCGGCTCAAATCCCGGAGCGGCAGAGGTCGAAAGAACCAACAATGCCATAAGCACCCTTTGCCTGGAGCCCGGCAAGGTCTGCGTATACGAAGAGAACACCGAGACTAACAAGGCACTGGAGCAGGCCGGTATTGAACTTGTTCCCATCTCTATCTTTGAGCTGACAAACGGCTTTGGCGGCCCCAACTGCCTCTGCCTTCCCCTCGTCCGCGCTTCATAACATGGGAACGGGTCAAAACATAAAGGCGCTTCGCAAGCGCGACCAGCTCACGCAGGAGGAGTTCGCGGCACTTGTCGGCGTCTCCAAAGAAACGGTATGCCGTTGGGAAAAGGACCGCTATGCCATCCGCCGGTCGACACTGCTCAAGATCGTTTCGAAATTCAATCTGCAGTTTGACGACCTCGCATCGGAAACCGCAGGGCTTGCCGCAAAGCTCGACCACGAGGGGCGGAAGGGGGAATCCAAGGAAACTACTACTGACTCCCTTTGTGATGTATTTAAAATTCAGATGAATGGAGGCAGAACGGGACTCAAGCAGACCGGAACAACGGCGCTCCCCTCATCCGTATTCAAAAACCATCGCGGGTGCTTCTTTGTTCAAATGGACACATCTGCCATGTCCAAATGCTATCCGATAGGATCCCTTCTCCTAGTGGACCCCAACCTGAAACCCTGGAACGGATGCTCCGTCCTCGCCTTGGCCGATAATTCCAGAATGGTCATACGGCGATATAGCACCGGCACGAACACCGTGATGCTGTCATCCTACTCATATCGCACGTCGGAACCGGATATTGTGCTGGACAAACGCCGAATCAGGATTCTCGGAGTCATCGTCTGGTTTCAGGCATCCCATGACCTGAGCATCTAACCAAATTTGCTCTTGTTTACCCCCTGCACACATCTCAAACAGCAAAAGCCCCGCAGCCGGAGCGGACTGCGGGGCCCATGAAGAGAGGCTAGTTTGCGGGCGCTTTGCCTGGCGCCCACGAGAGGGGCAACAGAGTAGAGGCTACTCGTGGATGCGGGTACCGGAGAGGCCGGCCATGGTCTCGGCGGCCTTGT